>JALEJI010000079.1 GCA_022769825.1 Prevotella sp.
GCTGACGTTCGATTACGTCAACGACGTGGCCAGCGGCATTCTCCCCGTTTGGGGCGACAAGCAAGCCACTGACGGAAGGGTCTATTCCATCAACGGAGCTTACCTTGGCGACGACATCACGAAGCTGCCCCATGGCATATACATCGTAAACGGACAAAAGATCGTGAAATAAGAAAAGATAAGGTCACGCAATAAACGCGAAAACCCCGCCTTCCTTCACAGGAAGACGGGGCTTTCTTTTTAATCCACAATCTTTTTACCAACTATCTCTCAAGCCATTGAAAGAAACTAACCTATCTCAATTCTCCTTCCATTCACGTTAGCCTCGTTCTTTTTTATCTTAGGAAGCACGATGCTCAGGATGCCGTCCTCGACCTTCGCGGAAATGCCGTCCTTCTCCACGTCGTCGGGCAGACTGTAAGTCTGCTGGTAATTGGTGTAAGAGAACTCGCGGCGCAGATAGTGCTCCTTGCGCTCTGCCTTGCCGTCTTCCTCGTGATGCTCGAGCTTGTTCTCGATGGAAAGCTCAAGGTCGCCATCCTTGTTGAGGTCAATGCGAACGTAGTCTTTCTTGATGCCCGGCACGGCCACTTCCATGGTGTACTTATCGGCATCTTCCTTCACGTTGACTGCCGGAGCGGTAGCGTTGACGCGACGCAAGCCGTTCATCATGTTGTCACTGAAATCGTTGTCAAACCAATCGTTCAATACTGGGAATAACATAGTCATAACCTCCTAATTATTTTTTTGTTTTTTATTTTCGTTTGTTTTGAAGCTCTTTCGAACTTCACCCACAGTATTGCAACCTTTGTGCCCAAGCCGCCCGTGCGCCACAATGTCACGCAACCGTGACATCATGGCACCACGCTGGGCTTTTCACGTCCAAAACGTCGTTTCCCCGGTAAACTTCCTCTGCGCCATGGCTACCTCCTCAGCACGTCGATGACCTGCGTGGCCACCTCCCTCGCCCATCCGGCATCGAGACCGGCGTTCATGCGGACATATTCGCTTTCAGGCTTTTTGGTCGTCAAGACAAGTTGATACTGGCCTATGGTATAGGGCGTAGCGGTGTTGACGGTCGCCACGTCCGTGATGTCGTCCATGCTTATAGGCTCGCCGGCCACGACCAGCATCCGTTTCTGCTTGAAGACCAGGATGCAGCCTGCCGCTTCATTGGCGCACGTGGCATCCACGATGATACTGTCGTCGGGGTCGCCATACCGCGCCACGGCCTCTTCCATGGTGAGAAGACGTGTGGCACAAGCCGCGTCCTTGCGCAGACGTTTGCGAAAGACAATGACGGGCAAGAGCACCACAAGGGCCAGGAGCACAAAGCCGTTGAGCACAAAGGCAACAAGCACTATGGCGACAATGGCGACAGCGGATATAAGGATTTTCTTCATTACTGTTTGTTTTTTTTATTCTTGTTATTTTATTGTAACGACGGCAGTTTGCCATTGGAGATTCGCTCTGCCATCACGTTCAGCATCTGGCATTTTTCCCGTGTTATGGTCAATCGCTCCGTGTGATAATCCCAAGGGGAGAGCATGAGCATAAGTCCCCTGGCACAGGTGTCAAAGGCCCTGCCGCCCGGCTTCTCATATTTCCCGAATCCGTTTTCCCGGAGAATGACAACAGGGCTTCCCCTTTCATGCGCCCTTCGCATCACGGCCTTTTCACCCGGTGATATGGCGGCAGAGACGAAGACAGAACCTTGGCAAAAGTCTGGTTCCAGTTTAGCCAATAAGCAACTTATGTTCTCATCTGTCAATCGTCTTGAGCACTGGACAAAGATGCGCCGAGGGTAATCAAGGAGAAACTCGTTTCCCATGGCATCAAACGTGAACCCCGCGGCTTTGACATTATGCCTTATGGTGAAGAGGTCTTTCAGCCGCTCTTTCAATAATCGCCGGCGTGGGTTGTCGGCGAGATATTGCCGCCAAGCGTCCAACTCGCCTTCATGCCATAAGATCTTGTCGTTGAATCCCGGCTCGAAGAGAACACCGTAGCGACTCTTGCGCTTCTCTTGTTGAGCCTTCAGCTGCTCTTCAAGAATATAGGTTGGCACGGGCGGCAAGTCGCCCGCTTCCACAAGCTTCTTGTATTTCTTCCGGCATTCAGCTTCAAAGATTCTCACCACCGAGCCAAGTGTCACGTCGGAGATGGCAGTGAAGAAAATGATGAAGTGCAGGTGGTCGGGCATGAGCTGGAGGCTGATGTTTCTCACGTCAGGGAAACGAGGAGGCAACTCCTTCCATGCCTGGACGACGGCCGTGCCCAGCGGCGACGGCACAAGAGCCGCGCATCCAGGTCTGCCGTTTTGTATCATGGGGTCACCGGTTAGGGTACCGAGCAACTGCCTCCGCCCCTCGATGACAAGTGTCACCATATACATGCAGCGCGAGCGGTAGTCGTGGTTGGCGCATCGCCGTTTCATGTTGTGCCGGGTAGGGAGGCGTGGCGCTGGGTTTTCGTTGTTCATAAGGGATGACTTTTCCGGTGCCGAGGACGGCACCGCACATAACTAAACTGGAAAAACAAAGCTTCAAGGCAAGCCCAAGGGCAAGCAATAAGCCAAGCAGCAAGAGGCAAGAGGCAAGCCAAGCAGCAAGAGGCAGGCCGAGCAGCAAGCCAAGGGGCTTGGGTAGTTTTGTGCTCTGCCGCCCTCGGCAGAGCCACCGTGTTTACCCAAGGGCCGTGGGCTTTATCGCATCACGGGTTTGTAGATGGCTTTCCACCAGGAGTCGTCGCCCTTGAGATAGCGTTGGAACCACGCCATGATGGTGTTGTGCCACTTCACGCGCTTGCCAAAGTCGAGCACGTGGTGGTCTTGCCCGTCCACCACCACGAAGGCCGTGGGCCTGCCAAGGAGCTTCAAGGCCGTGAACATCTGTATGCTCTCACCTATCGGCACGTTGTGGTCGGCGTTGCCGTGGAGGAAGAGCAGCGGCGTGTGTATCTTCTCGGCGTTGAACAGTGGGCTTTGGTCCACGTAGAGGTCCTTGCGCGTCCATGGATAGCTGTTGGCCATCGACACCTCGCTGTAGCTGTAGCCCCAATAGCCCTCGCCCCAATAGCTGGTGTGGTCGCTGATGCCGGCGTGGGATATGGCGCACGCGAAGATGTCGGTCCGCGTCTGCAGGTATTGCGTCATGAAGCCTCCGTAGCTCGCGCCTATGCACCCCACCTTGGAGCTGTCGGCGAAGGCGTGGTCGCGGCAGAAGGTCTTGGTGGCCTCTATTATGTCATCGGCCACGCCCTTGCCCGCCGTGTTGACATGGCGCGACGCGAACTCCTGGCCAAAGCCCACGGCGCCGCTCGGGTTGACCACCAGCACCACGTAGCCGGCGGCGGCATAGACATGCTGAGGATAGCGCGACTCGAAGGCGCGGCTCGTGGGCGAGCAGCCGCCATAATAGTTCACGATGACGGGATAGCGCTTCTTGCTGTCGAAGCGCGGGGGCAGGTAGTAGCGGCAAGAGATGGTGTCGCCCCTACTGCTGACAAACGACCACGGCTCGCAACTGCCCAGCCGCACGTCTTTCATCTTGTCAGCGTTGAGGTCTTCCAGGAGCGTCGACTTGCCCGTGGCGGTGTCGAGACTGTAGAGACGGTCGCTGTTGCTCGCGCCCTGACCTTGCCAGAGCAGCGTGCGCGACTTGTCGGCCACGGCTATCTGGTTGACCATGTCTTCCGGCTCTCGCGCCTGCGCGATGGAGCCCGTGGCAGGGTCGCAACGGTAAAGGTGGCAATAGTCGCGGTCGTAGGCGGTGAACCAGATATTGCCGTCGGCCCTTGACCATTCGTAGGTGTTCACCGAGGGGTTAAAGTCTCTTGTCAGGGCCTTGACCTTGCCAGTGGCAATGTCCAAGGTGTAGAGCTGGTAGTCGTACATGTTGGGCACGCTGCCCTCGGGCACGTTCTTCCCCACTCCGGCGAGACACTCCGGCGAGCCCATTATGGCTATCCGCTTGCCGTCGGGCGAGAACTTCGCGCTTGCCACGAAGCCGTCGTCCTTAACAAGGCACTCGGCCTTCAGCGTCTCCAGGTCCATGCTCCAGATGGAGAAGAGCGTCGTGGGGCGTGCGGTGAGCCTGCGGCTCGTGGTGATGAACAGCACGCGCTTGCTGTCGGGACTGATGTCGAGCAGCGACACGTTGCGGAAGCCGAACGTCAAGGGCTGCACCACGCCCGTCTGTATGTCGAGGAGCGAGAGCGACGTGCGGTCGCGCCATCCCGGCTGGCGGTCATCGGGCTCCACCACCTGGAACACGTCCTTGTCTTCCACGGGGCCCTTGTTGACGTGCGAGAGGATGACGGCCTTGCCATCGGGCGTCATCTCCCAACCGTCGCCACTTGGCAGGTTGGCCACCACGGTCTCGCTGCCGTCGGCCATGGATGTCCTCACGAGCTGGCGGTTGCCGTTGTCGGCCACGCGCTCGCCGAGCAGGTCGTCGGTACCGGGATAGAACCTCATGCTTTTGTCGCTCACGCGCAGCACCTTGCCCGTGGCCACCTCCCTCAGCGTCCACGACCACACCACCCTGCCGCCGTCGTGGGTGTCGTAGCAGCCGGTGATGGCATAGCGGCCGTCGGGCGAGAGGCTAAGCCCACTGTATCGCTTGCCCACGAGCACGTCTTTCAGCGCGTAGACACGCTTCGCGCCTGGCTCAAGGATATTGAGCGCGGCGTCGTTGTCGGTGGTGACGGTGACCTTGGGCTTCGCGGCTTCGCCACGCAAAAGGGCGCGGACCTCAACGCGGTGGGTGCCCGGCTCGAGGGTCAGGTCGCCATCGCTCTCGGCTCCGTCCACGAAGAGCTTGCTGCTTTTCAGGCCCGCCACCGTGAGCTTGGCCTTGGTGTACATTGTGGCCTCCATGTCGAAAGAGAGCGACGCCAAGGCCAGGGCCTTATCCGACCGCAACTTCTGTCCGGAGACGAGCGTCAGCGTGCCCGACTCTCGCAACGGGCGGCTAAGGTAAGCGTCGTCGCTGAAGGCATGGCCGCGTACGTCGACGCTGTCGAGCATAAAGGGACGGCTCAACGCCACAGGACCATTGAGACGGAAACTCCCCACTATATGGTCGCCGGCAAGCACGGGCGTGCCAAACGCTGTCAAGAAGAGAAATGACGATAATATCTTTTTCATGCTACACATATAAAATCAACACTACAAAATTACGCATTTCTTTCTACTTTGACGATTAATGGCCAAGGGAATAATCATCGATTAATATCCAAAGGTTGGCACGTTCTTGCAATGCGATAATAATATTTTACAAATGGTCGTCTGAGAATCGTTTTTTTTCAACCAAGCCGTCGCTTGGTCGAAAAAACGCGAATTTTGGGCAGTTTTGATAAGTCCTTGGATATCAATGCGTTATATTTTTAGCGGTTTTTAGGCGTCACGAAAACTGCCAAACAGCGTCGCCGTTACGGTGTAATCGCAACGCCGTTACACCGTAACGGCAACGCGATTGCACCGTAACGGCATCGCGATTACACCGTAACGGCGACGCCATTTGGCTACTATGGCAAAAAAATATGGCCGAAAAGCCGCCGGCGGCGTTGCCAAAGGGCGGAAGGCTACCCTTTTCCCGCTCTATTTACACCGGTTTCCAAGTGTTAAATTTTGGCAATAATATTTTACATTTTCACGCATATTATCCAAAGGCATCCGCCCGTTTGAAGATAAAGGCACGCAAGATGATGAACCGCCTGGCCAAGAGAAGGCACATGAAGCCAGCGCAAAAGCAACGCAACCAGTAAGAGAGGCCTCGCAACTGCCGCGAAGCCTCTACCTCATCATGTCCATGAAATAAGCGTGTACACGCGTGTCGGTGTCGAGCTCCGGGTGGAACGCCGTGACGAGCTGGTTGCCCTGACGCGCCGCCACGATGTGGCCGTCGACCGTGGCAAGGGCCTTGGCACTGCCGCTCACGCCCTCGATATATGGCGCGCGGATGAAGGTCATGGGTATGCTGCCCACGCCTTCCATCTCCGCCTCGGTGTGGAAACTGCCGAGCTGACGGCCATAGGCGTTGCGGCGCGCGCTGATGTCCATGGTGGCGAGGCGGCGCTCCGGCTTGCCCTCAATGTCCTTGGCCAGGAGGATGAGCCCGGCGCAAGTGCCGAACACGGGCAAGCCCGCCTCTATGTCGGCCCGGATTGGGTCCAGGAGGTTGAGGTCGCCGAGCAGCTTGGCCTGCGTGGTAGACTCGCCGCCGGGCAACACCAGTCCGTCCTTGGGCTGGTGCCAGTCGGCAAGCTCGCGCACCTCGAACACGTCGGCTCCGAGGCTTCGCAGCATGCGCTCGTGCTCAATGAAAGCCCCCTGAAGGGATAAGACAGCTATGCGCATCTACTTGCCCCTTTCCGCCATCAGCACCTTTATCTCCTCCTCGTTGATGCCCACCATGGCAGGTCCAAGGTCCTCGGAGAGCTCCGCCAGCTTGGCGGCGTCGTTATAGTTGGTCACGGCCTGCACGATGGCGGCGGCGCGCTTGGCGGGATTGCCGCTCTTGAATATGCCCGAGCCCACGAACACGCCCTCGGCGCCGAGCTGCATCATCAGTGCCGCGTCGGCTGGTGTGGCCACGCCTCCGGCAGCGAAGTTGACCACAGGCAACTTGCCGTTGTCGTGGACATATTTCACGAGGTCGTAAGGAGCCTGAAGCTGCTTGGCGGCCTCGAAAAGCTCATCCTCGGCCATGCCCACGAGTCGACGTATCTCACTCTGCATCAGCCTCATGTGGCTCACGGCTTGAACCACGTCGCCCGTGCCCGGCTCGCCCTTGGTGCGTATCATCGTGGCACCCTCGGCAATGCGGCGAAGAGCCTCGCTGAGGTTCTTGGCGCCACAAACGAAAGGCACGTTGAACTTGGTCTTGTCGATGTGGTAAACGTTGTCGGCAGGACTGAGCACCTCGCTCTCGTCGATGTAGTCGATCTCTATGGCCTGCAATATCTGCGCCTCGGCCACATGGCCAATGCGGCACTTCGCCATCACAGGTATCGACACGGCCTGCTGTATGCCCTTTATCATCTTAGGGTCGCTCATGCGCGCCACTCCTCCAGCCGCGCGTATGTCGGCAGGTATGCGCTCCAGGGCCATCACGGCGCACGCGCCGGCCGCCTCGGCTATCTTTGCCTGTTCGGGCGTTGTAACGTCCATGATAACACCGCCCTTCAGCATCTGCGCCAGGTTGCGGTTCAAAGTCATTCTGTCTTCCATGTTCTATATTCGCTTGGTGATTTGCCTACTATGTTCTTGAAAAACCTCGACAAATGCGCCTGCGACGAGAACCCGAGACCTTGCGCTATCTCCAGGATGGTCTTGCCGGTCTTGGAGAGTTGCCGCTCTATGTCTTTCACTATGAAGTCGTCGATGATGCTCTTGGGGCTCTTGCCGGCTATGCGGCGGCACACCTGCCCGAGATAGGCACTGCCCACGTTGAGCTTCTCGGCATAGGACGCCACGTCGCTGCTGACGGCGAAGTCTTGGCGAACGAGCGACACGAAGTCGTTGTAGAGCTGCGCGCTCCTGCCCTGCAGCACAGTGGTGGCAGACAGCTGGCGCTGGCAAAACTCGTTGGCCTTGCCAACGGCCTCGTCCATCTTCTTGCCCTTGCAGAGGGCCACGGCAAGCGACGACGAGAAGCCGTTGCTCAGTCCGTGACGATTGTCGTCGTCGATGAAGCAAACGTTGCCGGGCACCATGTCGCCCAAAAGCGCATGGGCCTCATGGCGGCGCACCACGATGACCGAGCACAAGGGGAACAGCCTTCGCCTCACTATGCCAAGGGCCTCATCGCCCATGAGCCTGTCGCCACGACTGGAGAAAAGCACCGGGTCGTAGACCACGAAAGCCGGAGTGTAACGCCGCAACGCCTCGACCACCGTCTGTATGGTCTCCACGCGCCGCATCATGCCAATCTTCACCACCTTGGGCTGCACGTCGTTGACAAGGGCCTCTATCTGACCGCCCACGACACTGGCAGGCAAGTCGTGAAACTCCTGAATGCCGAGAGTGTTTTGCAGGGTGACGGTAGTGATGGCGGAAACGGCGGTAAGCCCAAGCTCTGATATATACTTTATGTCAGCCTGGATTCCCGACTCGCCCGTAGGGTCACTTCCTGTTATGGTCAGAATGGTATTGTCCTGCATTTGTCTTGTTTTTCCGCGTGCAAAGGAAAGAAGAATGTGGTAAAAGGCAACCGTTTTGCTCGCCTTTTGACAATATTTGCTTCAATTTGTATAACTGATGCTGGTTCACATAAGATAACCGCAAGCAGGGACGGGTTCTGTGCCCGTCCCCGCAAAGCTATTGAAATTCGCTCATCGCTCGTTTATAGGAACATAATCCTTGTGTTCCAATATGTTCTTGTAGGCAGGGCGTATGATGCGGCGACCCTCGAAGTTGAGCTCCTCTATGCGGTGCGCCATCCAGCCCACGATGCGCGCCATGGCAAAGATAGGGGTGTAGATTTCCTGTGGCAAGCCCAGCATCTCGTAGATGAATCCGGAATAGAAGTCGAGGTTGGCGCAGATGGGCTTCTTCGACTTCCTGAACTCCGTGACGCACTTCACGCCCTCCTGCTCTATGAGCTTCAAGAAGTCATACTCCTTCATCCTGCCTTTCTCCTTGGCGAGCTCGCCGGCGAGACGTTTCAGTTCCACGGCGCGCGGGTCGCTCATGGTATAGACGGCATGGCCAATGCCATAGATAAGTCCCGACTTGTCGTAGGCCTCCTTGCGGAGCATGCGGTTGAGGTAGGTGTCAATCTCGTCGATGTCGGTCCAGTCGGAGATATTCTCCTTCAAGTGGTGGAACATGTTGATGCACTTGATGTTGGCGCCTCCATGCAACGGGCCTTTCAGCGAGCCTATGCCCGCCGCTATGCTCGAATAGGTGTCGGTGCGGGTCGAGCTTGTCACTCGCACGGTGAACGTGGAGTTGTTACCTCCGCCATGCTCCGCCTGTGTGATGAGCAAGAGGTCGAGCATGCGCGCGTCGAGGTCGGTATAGTCGCGCTTGAGCATGTAGAGGAAGTTCTCGGCAATGCCCAGGTTCTCCTTCGGGTGACTGATGTGCAGGCTGCTGCCTTGCACGGAGTGGCGATAGATGTTGTAAGCGTAGGCCACGACCGTTGGGAACTTGGCTATAAGCTCCACGGCCTGCCTCATGAGGTTGTCGCGGCTTATGTCGTCGGGGTTGGGGTCGAGTGTGTACATCTCCAGCACGCAGCGCGACAGGATGTTCATGATGTTAGAGCCCTCGATGTCGATGATGTGCACTATGGTGCGGTGGTCGAGCGGCATGTTGTCGTTGAGAAGCTCGGTAAACGCGGCCAGTTCCTCCTTGTCGGGGAGCTTGCCCGAGAGCAGGAGGTAAGCTATCTCCTCGAAGCCGAACCGCTTCTCCTTCAGCAGTGGCGACACGAGGTCGTCGAGCTCATAGCCACGGTAATAGAGGCGTCCCTGGCAAGGCTTCAGCGTGCCGTCCTCGGCGCGGTCGTAGCCGATGACGTTGCCTATGTTTGTCAATCCCACGAGCACGCCTGAGCCATCCTCGTTGCGCAAGCCGCGCTTCACGCCATACTTGGTGAAAGCCTCTTGCGGTATCTTGCAGGCGTCCTTTACCTCGTCGCTGAGTTTATATACTAAATATTCCTTCTTCATAGTTGCTCAATGATTTTTTCGCCAAACAGCTTCGTGCCAACTGTCGTGCCGTCGGGCATGAACCTCGCGAGGTCCGCCGTGGCCACTCCTTTCTGGAAGAGGCGCTCCAGCGCGTCCTCTATCATTCGGCCAGCCTCGTGCCAGCCCATGTAGTCGAGCATCATCACGGCAGAGAGTATGATGCTCGACGGGTTCACGATGTCCTTGCCGGCGATGTCGGGCGCTATGCCGTGGGTGGCCTCGAAGATGGCATGGCCAGTCTGGTAGTTGATGTTTCCGCCCGGCGCTATGCCGATGCCGCCCACCTGCGCGGCGAGCATGTCCGACACGTAGTCGCCGTTGAGGTTCATGGTGGCTATCACGCTGTAGTCTTGCGGCTTCAGCAGCGCGTTTTGCAGGAAGGCGTCGCATATACAATCGTTCACCACGAGCCTGCCGTCGTCGAGGGCGTCCTTGTATTCACGTTCAGCCAAGGCATAGCCCCACTTCTTGAATCCGCCCTCGGTAAACTTCATGATGTTGCCCTTGTGCACGAGCGTTACGGTCTTGCGGCCATGGGCCAAGGCATAGTCGATGGCGGCGCGGATGAGCCTCTCGCTGCCCACCTGGCTCACAGGCTTCACGCCGAAGCCCGACGTCTCGGGGAAGCGCACCTTGGAGACGCCCATCTCGTCGTGGATGAAGTCGTAGAACTTTCTTGCCTCTGGCGTTCCTGCCTCCCACTCTATTCCGGCGTAGATGTCCTCGGTGTTCTCGCGGAAGATGCACATGTCCACTTTCTCCGGATGCTTCACCGGACTCACCACGTCCTTGAAATAACGCACCGGACGCTGGCACACATAGAGGTCGAGACCTTGGCGAAGCGCCACGTTAAGACTGCGTATGCCACCGCCGACTGGGGTCATGAGCGGGCCTTTTATTCCCACGAGATACTCGCGGAAAGCGTCCATGGTGGCTTGTGGCAACCACTCGCCCGTCAGCTCATGGGCCTTGCCTCCGGCGAGCACTTCCTTCCATTCTATCTCGCGCTTGCCGGCGTAAGCCTTCTCCACGGCCGCGTTGACCACGGCCTGCATCACCGGAGTGACCTCCGCGCCCACGCCGTCGCCCTCGACGAAAGGAATGGTCGGGGTGTCCGGCACCATCAGTTTGCCATCTATCTTTGTTATCTTCATGATTGTCTGTGTTTTTATTTTGTCAAGTAGTTAAGCGCGCTTCCAGCCTTCAGCCACTCTATCTGCAAGTCGTTGTAGGAATGCAGCGCCGTAAAGGTCTCCGTGGTGCCATCGGCGTGGATGAGCGTCACGGCAAGCTCGCTGCCAGGGGCCATGGTCTTCAGCCCCGTGATGGCCACGCGGTCGTCCTCCCTCACCTTGTCGTAGTCGGCCTTGTCCTTGAAGGTCAGGGCGAGCATGCCTTGCTTCTTGAGGTTCGTCTCGTGAATGCGCGCGAAGCTCTTTGCCAGCACCACGCGCACGTTGAGGAAGCGCGGTTCCATGGCGGCGTGCTCTCGCGAACTGCCCTCACCATAGTTGTCCTCAGCCACGATGATGCTTGGCACGCCCTGCTCCTTATAGTGGCTCGCCACTGCCGACACCTCTTTATACTGGCCGTCTATCTGGTCTTTCACGCTGTTGCTCTTGCCGTTGAAAGCGTTAACGGCACCCATGAGCAGGTTGGCGGATATGTTTTGCAGGTGGCCACGGAAACGCAGCCATGGCCCCGCCATGGATATATGGTCGGTGGTGCATTTGCCCTTGGTCTTTATGAGCACGGGCATGCCGGTGAGCTCCTTGCCGTCCCAAGCCGGGAACGGCGCGAGCCTTTGCAAGCGCTCGGAATGCGGGTCAATGACCACCTCGGCCTCGTTGTCGTCGTGCGGCGGCACGAAGAGGCTCTCCTTCTCCAGCTGCTCCACGTTGCCGACCTTTTGGCCGTCGCTCACGATGAAGCCCGCGGGCGGGAAGGCCTCGCCCCGTGGCTCGTCGAGCGTCACCTCGTTGCCGTCGGCGTCCTTCAGCTTGTCGGTGGCGGGATTGAAGTCGAGCCGTCCTGCCACGGCAAGGGCCACGACCATCTCTGGCGAGCCAATGAAAGCGTAGGTATTGGGGTTGCCGTCGGCACGGCGGCGGAAGTTGCGGTTAAACGATGTCACGATGGTGTTCTTGCGGTTGTTGTCGTCGGTGTGGCGTTTCCACTGGCCGATGCAAGGGCCGCAGGCGTTGGTCATTATCACTCCGCCCACCTTTCTCAGGTCGTCGAGTATGCCGTCGCGCTCAGCCGTGGCGCGAATCATCTCCGAACCCGGGTTGATGATAAGCTCGGCGCTCATGGGTATGCGCTTGGCCAGGGCCTGACGCGCCACCGACGCGGCGCGAGCCAAGTCTTGATACGATGAGTTGGTGCAGGAGCCCACCAACGCCACCTCCACCTTCAAAGGATAGCCCTCATGTGGGGCCCTGGCCTTCATCTCCGACAACGGCGTGGCGGCATCGGGCGTGAACGGGCCGTTGAGGTGCGGCTCAAGGGCCGACAAGTCGATGGTTATCAACTGGTCGAAATATTTTTCAGGTTCTGCATACACCTCCGCGTCGGCCTTTAGGTCGTCGGCATTGGCAAGCGCCATGTCGGCAACGTCGTCGCGACTTGTCTGGCGAAGGTATGTCGCCGTGTTGTTGTCGAACGGGAACATGGAGCACGTGGCGCCAAGTTCCGCGCCCATGTTGCATATCGTGGCGCGTCCCGTGGCTGAGAGGCTTGCCACGCCCTCGCCGAAATACTCGAGTATGGCGTTGGTGCCGCCTTTCACGGTGAGGCGACCGAGAATCTCAAGGATGACATCCTTAGGCGACGCCCATCCCGAGAGCTTGCCTTTCAGCTCCACGCCGATGAGTCGCGGCAAGCGCAGTTCCCATGGCTGGCCAGTGAGAACGTCCACGGCGTCGGCGCCACCCACGCCCACGGCCACCATGCCAAGTCCGCCGGCATTGGGCGTGTGCGAGTCGGTGCCCACCATCATGCCGCCAGGGAAAGCGTAGTTCTCAAGCACCACCTGATGGATGATGCCCGCGCCCGGGGCCCAGAAGCCTATTCCGAACTTTGCCGACGCCGACTTCAGGAAATCGTAGACTTCCTTGTTTTGGGTCTTGGCGGCAGGAAGGTCTTTACCCACGCCCACGTCGGCACGAATGAGGTGGTCGCAATGCACTGTGGCTGGCACGGCGACATGACTCTTGCCGGCGTTCATGAACTGCAAGAGCGCCATCTGCGCCGTGGCGTCTTGCATGGCCACGCGGTCGGGACGGAAATTCACATACGACTCGCCACGACGCAATCGCAAAGACGCGGAATCATTAAACAGATGTGAGAATAAAACTTTCTCGGCGTAGGTCAACGAGCGGCCAGCGCGCGCCCTTGCCGATTTCACCTTTTCGGAATATGAAGCGTAGAAACGCTTTAGCATGTTTGAATCCTGAGTCATACCATTTACCCAATTGTTAGTATGCTTGCAAAATTAAGTATTTATTTTCTATTATCAATAAAAAACCGTAATAATCTTACAATTTGCGCAAATATCATGCAATGCGCTTATAATTATGCATAAAAGACACAAATACAAATGGGCTGCCACCATCCTTTGGAGGATGCAGTGGCAGCCCATGCTTTTATCGCCGCTATGGTTTAGCGGCTATGTCGGTGATGTATTAGTCAAGCCATTTCACGTAGCAGAAATCCTCGCGATGAGGCAGGTTGGCGTTCTTCGGGAACATGCGCACGCATGTCTTGAAACTGCCAGCCAGCTCTGGTGTCTCCTCGAGCTCGAAGGTGTAGTTGTTGCCTTCGTGTCCCACCATCTTGAACTCGTCCACGCGGAAGACCCTGCGGTCGCTTGTGTCGGTGTCCGGCTTCAGGATGACAAATTCCAGGCCAATGGCGTCGTTGAGTCCCTGCTCGTCGATGACATAGGTGAGCTTGTACTTCTTGCCAGTCTGGCAAGCGTCGAAGAGCTGAGCCTCGTCCTTCTTTACCACACGGATGCTGTCCCAACGCTCGGCCACGTTCTCCTTCCACTGGGCAATCTCCTTGGCAAGGCGGTTGTCGTTGGCCTGAAGCTTCGCGCTGCGCTCAGCCTCGTTGGTATAGAACTTCGTATAGTAGTCGTCGAGCTGGCGCTTCATGGTGTAGTGAGGCGCGATGGTTGCGATGGAGTTCTTGATGACCTTTATCCAGTTCTCGCTGTAGCCCTTCTTGTTCTTCGCGTAATAGAGAGGCACGATCTCGTGCTCGAGCAGCGAGTAGATGGTAGCCGCGTCGAGCGAGTCTTGATAGCCCTGGTTCTGGTAAGTGCGCTCCTGCGGGAGAGCCCAACCGGCGTTCTCGCGATAGCCCTCAACCCACCAGCCGTCGAGCACGGAGAGGTTGACCACACCGTTCATCTCGGCCTTCTCGCCTGACGTGCCTGAAGCCTCGAGCGGACGTGTCGGCGTGTTCATCCAGATGTCAACGCCTGATACGAGGCGACGCGCGAGCTGCATGTCGTAGTCCTCGAGGAAGATGATCTTGCCAAGGAACTCAGGACGCTGGCTAATCTCGTAAATCTTCTTGATGAGGCCCTGGCCCGCGCCATCGGCAGGGTGCGCCTTACCAGAGAAGAAGAAGAGCACTGGATGCTCGGGGTCGTTGACGATCTTGCTCAAGCGGTCGAGATCGGTGAAGAGAAGGTGAGCGCGCTTGTATGTGGCGAAACGGCGGCAGAAGCCAATCATCAGGGCGTTGGGGTTGATGCGCTCCAAGAGAGACACCACACGCGCCGGGTCACCCTGGTTGCGGAGCCACTGCTTCGTGAACTTGTCGCGGATATACTTGATGAGCTTCTCCTTGAGGGCCATGCGAGTCTTCCAAATCTCGTCGTCGGGCACGTTGTAGATGGCGTGCCAAATGCTTTCGTTGCTCTGGTCACTCATGAAGGAAGGATCGAAATACTTATCGTAGACCTTACGCCACTCTGTTGCGCACCATGTGGGGAAGTGGACGCCATTGGTGACGTAGCCCACGTGGTTCTCCTCAGGGAAGTAGCCTTTCCATATCGGCGCGAACATCTTCTGGCTGACCCAGCCGTGGAGCTTTGACACGCCGTTGACCTCCTGGCAAGTGTTGCAGGCGAAGATGCTCATACAGAAACGCTCGTTGTGGTCGTCGGGGTTCTCACGGCCCATGCCGATGAACTCGTCCCAGCTGATGCCAAGGCGCGCTGCGTAGCCGCCCATGTACTTGCCGAACAAGCCCTCGTCGAAATAGTCGTGGCCAGCGGGCACCGGAGTGTGCACGGTGTAGAGCGAAGAAGCGCGCACGAGCTCAAGAGCCTCGTTGAAATTCATGCCGCCGTCAACGTAGTCGACCAGGCGCTGCAGGTTGCAAAGCGCGGCGTGACCCTCGTTGCAATGGAAGATCTGCTTCTTGATGCCGAGCTTCTTCAGCATGAGCACGCCGCCCATGCCGAGGAGGATCTCCTGCTTCAGGCGGTTCTCCCAGTCGCCACCGTAGAGGCTGTGGGTGATAGGCTTGTCGAACTCTGAGTTCATGTCGTTGTCGGTGTCAAGGAGATAGAGCTTGACGCGGCCTACGTTGACCACCCACACGAGGGCGTGAACCTGATAGTTCATGTAAGGCACGTCAATGACCACCTGGTTGCCGTTCTCGTCGAGCACGCGCTCGATAGGCAGCGAGTTGAAGTCCTGTGCGTCGTATTTGGCGATTTGCTGACCGTCCATGCTCAGGCTCTGCGTGAAGTAGCCATAGCGATAGAGGAAGCCGATGGCGCACATGTCCACGTTGCTGTCGGAAGCCTCCTTCACATAGTCGCCGGCAAGCATGCCAAGGCCACCGGAATAGATCTTCAGCACCTGGTTAAGACCATACTCCATGCAGAAGTAAGCCACAGAAGGACGGCTGCTGTCGGGCTTCACGTCCATGTACTTGCGGAACTTGGCATAGACATCCTTCACCTTCTTCATGATGGCCTTGTCCTTGACGATGGCCTCCTTGCGGTCGTAGCCAAGGCGGTCGAGCAGCAGCACGGGGTTGTGGCCTACTTGCTCGTAGAGCTCCTCGTCGAGGCTCTTGAAAAGGTTGCGAGCCTCATAGTTCCAAGCCCACCACATGTTATGGGCCAGCTCGTTAAGGCACTCCAGTTGCTCAGGGAGGCTCGACTTGACGTTGACGGCCTTCCACTGAGGGGCATTAGTGTAATCAGCTTTGATTTTCATATTTAACTATTAAATGTTATCTGTTATATATAATAATGTGTAGACTTACATATATAATAATAATGTGTAGCCAGCGTCGCTTTTCGCTCACGACTTCGACGCGCGCTCCTGAACCTTGCGCAGGGCGAAGTCGTAGGCTTTCTCATAATACTTGATGAAATGGCTCCACAGGGCTTTCTTCGACAACTTGTCTGCCTTGGCCCTTGTAGCCTTCACTTGGTCGGCGCCCATCTCCGACAACTCGTAGATGGTCTCCTCGATGGCATTAGCCACGCCCGCGTAGTTGCTGTCGGTGCGGTGCACCACCTTCACGCCATCGGCAAGCTCGCCATAGCGTCCAAGCTCCGAGTTGACCCACAGGCCGAAACCGGCGAGGTCGGTGGTGACGCAAGGCACCTTGAAGGCTATCGACTCCAAGGGCGTGTAGCCCCAAGGCTCGTAGTAGGACGGGAACACGCAAAGGTCGTTGCCGAGGATGACATCATAATAGTTGAAGTTGACGATGCCGTCGTCGCCCGTGAGATAGCATGGTATGAAGACAATCTTCACCTTGTCGCCCTTGCCGTTTGACATGCCGAGGGCGCGCATCTTGCCGAGGGCGTTGTCAGAGTCCATGTTGTTGAGCCAATGTGTTATCACGGGCGTGTCGAGAGGCGTGCCATCGTTGAACACCTGCTCCATGCGCCTTTGCAAGTCCTCGCGTGGCTCGCGCACCCATGCCGGCACGTCGATAAACGCCACCACGTTGCGCTTCAGTCGCGCGTCGTGGCGCAAGAGGTTCATGGCGTCGATGAAGACGTCGATGCCCTTGTTGCGGAACTCGTAGCGGCCACTGGTCGACACTATCAGCGTGCTGTCGTCGAAATGCTCGCCCGTCAGCTCATTGGCTATCAAGAGCAGCTTCTCGCGTGCCGCCTTGCGCTTGCGCGTGAACGCCGCGCCCTTCGGCACGAAATTGTTCTCAAACCCGTTGGGCAGCACCACGTCGACAGGCTTGTCGAGCAGTTGCTTGCACTCGCGCGCGGTAATCTCGCTCACCGTGGTGAAGCAATCCACGTATTTCGCCGTCTGGTGCTCTATTGAGTGCTTGCTCTGCATGTTGAGCTCCTCGGCCATCTGGTTGCCGTTGTAGCCCTCGAAATAGTCGTAGAGCGGCTTGTTGTTGCCGGCTATGCTGCGGCCTATGCTCGTGGCGTGGGTGGTGAAGATGGTGGCTATCTCTGGCACGTACTTGTGGATGTAGAGCAGGCCGAGGCCCGTCATCCACTCGTTGCCGTGATACACCACTTTCTTGTCGGGCGACACATTATAATAATAGAAGCTTTGGGTGACACGCGCGGCGGCATAAGAGAACATCGACGCCTCGTCGTAGTCGCCATAGGCATGAAGGCTGTCTACCTGGAAGTCTTGCCACAGCTGGCCGTAAATCTCGTCTTTCTTCTTGAAGAACGGCTTGAAATCCACGAGAATGGCGATTGGCTCGCCTGGGACGTTCCAGCGTCCGACCTTCACCAAGAGACCTTCCGACAAGGCTTTCTTCTGCCAATCGGCAAACAGCTTGGCATCTTCCGTGAAATACGGACAAGGGTTCTCGCCCCAACAATCAGGGCCTATGAAGATGAGATTGTCGCCAAGCTTGTCGTGCAACGTCTTTGCACGTGTTGACAACACCGCATAGATTCCTCCTACCTTATTACAAACTTCCCAACTCGACTCAAAAATGTAGTCGGGGAACAATTCCTTTTTTGCCATTTCGATCGTAAATTCTGCCCAAAGTTAATAAGAAATAAACTGAAAACAAAAAACATATAAAAAAAATGCTTAAAATGGGTGCAATTCTTGATGCAAACGTTTATCTTTGCATACAAAGAACATGTCAACAATGAAAAAGGCTTTATTATTTTTCCTATTGTCCTTACTGCCAATGGCTATGGTCGCTAAAGCCAATACGGCAGAAAAAGACTCAACAACCTTCAGGGGCTATCTTTACAACCAGAAATACGACGTTTTCATCGTGATGGACTTCTATCACAACAACGTCATGGTGCCGCAGCAGGAAATATACGGGGCCATGTCGGGCTACTTCGGCGACCGCGAGGACGGACGGAAATGGCTGTTCACCGCGGCCACGATAAAGAACGGCAAGACGGCTGAGATACAGATAATAAACGATTATGGCAGCGAGGATCTCATAGCGACACTGACTACCGACGACGGCAAGAACTTCAAGCTCAAGCAGGTCAAGGGCAGCACGCTGAAGATTGCCAGGAACCGCAAATGGCTGAAAATGCCGAAGGAGCTGGATTTCGTGAAACGATAAAGTGGCGATTGCACCAAGGCGATTACGTCAAATTCTAAAACCAATATAACATGCTAACTCAACAAGACAAGAAACAAATTGAAGACCGTGGCATGACCGTGGCACAGGTGGAACGGCAACTCAAGGAGATAGAGCAGGGATTCCCGTTCCTCAAGCTCGAGGCTGCCGCGGCGGTGGGCAAGGGCATCACCGTGGAAGACGACAAGGCCCAGGAGGCCGCCATAAGCAAGTGGGAAGCCTACAAGAAGGCCGGTCACAAGATTGTTAAGTTCGTGCCTGCGTCGGGAGCGGCAAGCAGGATGTTCAAGAACCTCTTCGCCTTCCTCGACGCGAGCTACGACGAGCCACAGACCGACTTCGAGAAAGACTTTTTCGGCAATATCGGCAAGTTCGCCTTCTACGACGCGCTGAACGACAAGTGCAAGGAAAACAACGGCAAGGACATACCCACGCTGATAAAGGCCGGGGAATACAAGCCCGTCGTGGCCAACCTGCTCAACAAGGAGGGCCTTTCCTACGGACAGTTGCCCAAGGGCCTGTTGCTCTTCCACCGCTATGCCGAAGGCCCACGCACGCCAATGGAGGAGCACCTCGTGGAAGCCGCGCTCTACGCCTCGTCTAACGGCCAGGCACACGTGCACTTCACCGTGTCGCACGACCACCTGGAGCTTTTCGAAAGGAAGGTTGCCGAGAAGAAGGCGGCCTACGAGAAGAAGCTGAACGTGAGCTACGACATATCGTTCTCCGAGCAGAAGCCATCCACCGACACCATAGCGGCCAACCCCGACAACTCGCCTTTCCGCAACCCCGACGGCACGTTGCTCTTCCGTCCGGGCGGCCACGGCGCGCTGATAGAGAACCTCAACGAGATAGACGCCGACGTGGTGTTCGTGAAGAACATCGACAACGTGGTGCCCGACAGGTTGAAAGCAGACACCGTGAGATGGAAGCAAGTAATAGGCGGCGTGCTCGCCGACGTGCAGGAGAAGGCGTTCGAATACCTGCGCCTGCTCGACACGGGCATCTACAACCACGAGAAGATAGAAGAGATAATACGCTTCGTGCAGCAAGAGCTGTGCTGCCGCAAGGCCGACATCAAGGAGCTGGAAGACGGCGACCTCGTGTCTTACCTCCGCTCAAAGCTCAACCGCCCGTTCCGCGTATGCGGAGTGGTGCGCAACGTGGGAGAGCCGGGCGGCGGACCGTTCCTCGCCTACAACCAAGACGGCACGGTGAGCCCGCAAATACTCGAGAGCTCGCAAATAGACAAGGACAACGAGGCCTACGCCAAGATGTTCACCGGCGGCACCCACTTCAACCCCGTCGACCTGGTGTGCGCCACGAAAAACTACAAGGGCGAGCCGTTCGACCTGCGCAAGTATGTGGACACGAAGACAGGATTCATCAGCAGCAAGTCGAAAAACGGCAAGGCGCTGAAAGCCCTCGAACTGCCCGGACTGTGGAACGGCGCCATGAGCGACTGGAACACGGTGTTCGTGGAGGTGCCGCTCACGACCTTCAACCCCGTGAAGACCGTCAACGACCTCTTGCGCGACGTGCATCAGTAAACATTCACCATAGCCTTCCCGGTGACATGCCGACAACATGTCACCGGGAAGTTTTTTTTGCTACATATCCGTCCAAGACAAAGACCAGCAACATCACGACGCATTACGGATGCCAAGAAAAAAATATCGGACAGCGATGATTTTTTCAGGAAAAATGTAGCACGTTTTGCAATTTTTGTGTAAGTTTGCGTGTAAAATACGAAGTATGGTCATATTGGCGAACAAGCCGTATTTCACAAACTAAAAGAATAATGAGCAACGATTACAATTCATTCCTGAAAGAGATACGCCACGTCATACCTGAGAGCAGGGTCTACACCGACGAGCTCCGTCGCCTGGCCTGGGGCACCGACGCGAGCTTCTACCGCCTCGTGCCGCAAATCGTCATCCGTTCCGACTCGGAGGCCGAGATTTCCGGCATCCTCAAGGCGGCTCAAGCCCACCGCCTGCCTGTCACCTTCCGCGCCGCGGGCACGAGCCTGTCGGGACAGTCGATAAGCGACTCCATCCTCGTGGTGGCTGGCAAGCACTGGGAGAAATACGAGATACTGGACCACGGCAAGACCATACGCCTGCAACCCGGACTCATAGGCCAGCGCGTCAACGACCTGCTGAAGCCTTACGGACGCAAGCTCGGCCCTGACCCGGCTTCGGTGAAGAGCGCCATGGTGGGCGGCATCGTGATGAACAACGCGTCGGGAATGAACTGCGGCACCCACGCCAACAGCGACAAGATGATGAACTCCGTCAGGATAATCCTCGCCGACGGCACCGTGCTCGACACCGGCGACGAGGCAAGCCGCAAGGCGTTCCGGAAGGCAAGGCCCGACTTCATACGCGGCATTGAGCAACTGCGCGACAAGGTGCGCGCCAACAAGAAGCTGTGTGATCGCATCAACTACAAATACGCCATCAAGAACGTGACGGGTCTCAACATCCTGCCCTTCGTGCGCTTCGACGACCCATTCGACATCATAGCCCATCTCATGGTGGGCTCGGAGGGCACGCTGGCCTTCCTCGCCGGGGTGAGCATGAACACCGAATACGACTATCCGTTCAAGGCAAGCGCCATGCTCTATTTCAAGGACATAAGAGAGGCGTGCAAGGCCGTGGTGACCATGAAGAAGCTGGTCGACGACAAAGGACAGTGGATAGTGAAGAGCGCCGAACTGCTCGACAAGAAGTCGCTCGCCTCGGTCAACGACACCACAGGCGAGGGGCTCACCGCCATTCTAACCGAGACAAAGGCGTCAACGGCCGAGGAGCTGCGAGCCAACATCTCGAAGATTGAGGAGTGCCTCAAGGCGTTCACCACATACGTACCGGTGATGTTCACCGACAAGCCGGAGGAGTATTCCAAATTCTGGGCCATGCGCTCAGGCGTCTTCCCCGCCGTGGGCGGCACGCGCAAGCTGGGCACCACCTGCCTCATCGAGGACGTGGCCTTCCACATCGAGGACTTGCCCGACGCCACTGCCGACCTGCAAGAGCTGATAGCGCGCCACGGCTACGACGACGCCTGCATCTACGGACACACGCTGGAGGGCAACTACCACTTCATCATCAACCAGTCGTTCGACTCCGACGCCGAGGTGCGCCGCTACGAGAGCCTGATGAACGACGTGAAGACCTTGGTGGTGGACAAATACGACGGCTCGCTGAAGGCCGAGCACGGCACGGGCCGTAACATGGCTCCCTTCGTGCGCTACGAGTGGGGCGACGACGCCTATGCCGTGATGAAGGCCGTGAAACAGCTCTTCGACCCCAACGGCTTGCTCAACCCTGGAGTGATATTCAACGACGACCCCAAATGCCACCTCAAGCATTTCAAGCCGCTGCCCATGACCGACCCCATCGTGGACCGCTGCATAGAATGCGGATTCTGCGAGGTCAACTGCCTGACGTGCGGCTTCGCGCTGTCGAGCCGGCAACGCATCGTCATACAGAGGGAGATGACACGCCTCAAGAACACGGGCGAGGACCCACGGCGGCTGCAACAGCTGGAGAAGGAATACAAATACTGGGGCAACGCCACGTGCGCCGGCGACGGCATGTGCTCTACGTCGTGCCCGATGCACATCAACATGGGCGAGCTGACCCACGTGTTGCGACAAAAGGAACTGCCCGAGGGAAGCCTCGGCTACAAGGCCGGCGACTTAGCCGCCAAGCACCTCGCCGGCATAAAAGCCACGCTGCGACCGATGCTCACCCTGGCCGACACCGCCCACGCCGTGCTCGGCACCAAGGCGATGAGCGCGATAACGAGAGGCATGCACCAAGCCCTGAAGGTGCCGCAGTGGACACCGGCCATGCCAAAGGCGTTCCACGTGGACAAGGGCCTGGAGGCAAGCCAGGCAAAGGGCAGCGACAAGGTGGTGTATTTCCCAAGCTGCATAAACCAGACCATGGGCTTGCCACGCAAGACGCCGGAGAAGATGGCACTGGTCAACAAGATGGTGTCGCTGCTCAACAAGGCCGGCTACGAGATAATCTTCCCAAAGGGAATGGAGCACATGTGCTGCGGCACCATCTGGGAGAGCAAGGGCATGATGGACATAGCCGACCGCAAGTCGAGGGAACTGGAGGCCGCCCTGTGGGAGGCGAGCGAGCACGGCAAGTATCCGGTGCTGTGCGACCAAAGCCCATGCCTGCATCGCATGCGCGAGACCATAAAGAAGCTTCATCTCTACGAGCCCGCGGAGTTTATCTGCACCTTCCTGCTCGACAGGCTGACCATCACGCCAATAGACGACACCGTGGCGGTGCACGTCACGTGCTCCATGCGGAGGATGGGCACTGCCCACTTCATCGTCGACCTGGCCAAGATGTGCGCCAAGCACGTGGTGGTGCCTGAGGGCATCGGCTGCTGCGGATTCGCCGGCGACCGCGGCTTCCTGCATCCCGAGGTCAACGCCTACGCCCTGCGCAAGCTCGCGCCGCAACTCAAGGAGAATGGCGTGAGCAGGGGTTACAGCAACAGCCGCACGTGCGAGATTGGCCTCACCACAAACTCTGGCGTGCCTTACCAGTCGATAGTGTATCTCGTGGACCAGTGCGCCACGGCAACGAAAGGGTAACGTCTCTTTGTGCAGTCCACGGACTGAATGAAATTTTCGGGGGCGGGCCCTAATCAACCCTACCCGCCCCTGCAAGGCAAATGATTATCACCAAACACATGTTTTGGTTGATAATGAAATTTTACAAATGGTCGTCTGAGAATCGATTTTTTTCGACCGAGCAATCACTTGGCCCGAAATGACGCGATTATGGGCCATTTTCGTAAATTGTTGCTTATTAGATAGTTACATATTTAACGGTTTTTAGACGTCGCTTTTTTGCTGATTTCGCGTCGCCGTTACAGTGTAATCGCACCGCCGTTACGGTGCAATCGCGTTGCCGTTACGGTGCAATCGCGTCGCGATTACAGTGTAACGGCGACGCGATTACGGTGTAACGGCAAAAGTTTTGTGTCAAAAAGCCGCCAACGGTGCTGCAAAGGGGCACCTCGAAGCCATTTTTCCGTTCTAAATGCACCAGTTATCAAGTGTTAAATTTTGGCAATAATATTTTACATTTCCGCGTAGGCATGTGGTGCCGTCCCTGCGATCCTGAAAATATCATGAAAATTGTCGGCTTCACCCCTATTGTCGCCAACTTCCGGCATGTGTTTGGAAAAAGGTTTTGAGCACACGCTTAGTCGGAAACAGCAGTATCAACCATTAATTTCCCCTTATATATAATAATGTGAAAAAAGAAAAATGAAGTTTTTTTGAAAAAAAAGTGTCCAAAAGTTTGCAGGTTGAGAAAAAAGCTGTACCTTTGCACTCGCATTCAGGGGAATGCTTCTCAACACAGAGAAATATGCGGCAATAGCTCAGTTGGTAGAGCGCGACCTTGCCAAGGTCGAGGTCGCGGGTCCGAGTCCCGTTTGCCGCTCATCTTTTTGAACAATCCAATGTTTTTTGGAAAGTACAAGCCCAGGTGGCGGAATTGGTAGACGCGCACGTTTCAGGTGCGTGTGTTTCACGACGTGCAGGTTCGAGTCCTGTTCTGGGCACCAAAGATTGAAAACAAACATTTGGAGGGGTGGCGGAATTGGTAGACGCGCTACTTTGAGGGGGTAGTGACTATTTTGTCGTGGGAGTTCGAGTCTCCTCCTCTTCACTTGTTATTTGTTTTATATTTGATTTGTTTGCGGCAATAGCTCAGTTGGTAGAGCGCGACCTTGCCAAGGTCGAGGTCGCGGGTCCGAGTCCCGTTTGCCGCTCTTTTTTATCATCCCACCCTCAAAGACAAAATCGAAGTCTATTTTCAATGAATTTATATCTTAGGTATTTTGATAACGAGACTCTTGTATTTAATGTAGAAGAGGCTATCGCTTTTTTGCGTTCTTTAGGCGAGGTCACCGTGACTCGCAACATGGAAAACGACATTCGCGAATATGTGGCGAGCAACGTCATGTTCCCGAAACGTTACAAGGTGAACCCGCGCAAATATTTCATCATCATAAAGACCACTGCGGCAACCATGCGCGACTTCAAGGAGAAGAAAGCCACGAAGCAAGCGCAAGACAACAACGCCGCAAGCAACGATTCGCCCGTGGCAAGGCTCAACTCCCGCAAGGATGGCTGGTATGAGGGCGAGATCGACTTCAAGCGCGTGGTGCTGACACCGTCGACCGGGAAGCACGAGTATCGCGACACGCGATTCGTGGCGCGCTGCAAGGCCCTCTCGGGAGCCGACTGCTACAACCGCATAGTGGACTACCTGCGCACGCGCGTGGACAACCGCAGCCAGTTCCCGTCGGCAAAAGGCAAGAAGTTCCGCTTCAAGTACTTGGGAATGTGGAAATAATATCCAGCAAGGGGGATATAAGACATGAATAAGGTTATGCTTATCGGCAACGTGGGCAAAGAGCCCGACGTGCGCTACTACGACGCCGACCAGGCCATGGCGAGAGTCGCGCTCGCCACGACCGAACGCGGATACACCACAAAGGACGGCACGAAGATACCAGACCATACCGACTGGCACAACCTCATCTTCTACCGCCAGCTCGCCAAGATAGTGGAACAATACGTACACAAGGGCGACAAGCTGTACATAGAAGGAAGGCTCCGCTACAACACCTACGACGACAAGCTCGGAAAGCGGCACGACGTGACCGAGATAATGGTAGACAACATGGAGCTCCTTTCTCCAAGACCAAACAAAGCTTAATAAAACATTGGATTCATATTTTCTAAGTCACCTCAACGACTTGGTGACACTTCACCCCATCACGACCGGAGTGGCAATAGCCATAGTGCTGACCATCGCGCTATTGATATTGTCGGGCTTCGCCAGCGGCTCCGAGATAGCGTTTTTCAGCCTGTCGCCAGCCGACCTCAACGAGCTTAAACCAGACAAGAACACGAGCGACGAGGGCATCTGCCGGCTGCGCGACGACTCCGAGCGCACGCTTGCCACAATCTTGATAACCAACAACCTGGTCAACGTCACCATAATCATGCTCTGCAACTTCATCTTTGGCTCTCTCGTGGAGTTCAAGGCAAAGTGGCTCGACTTCCTGGTGATAACCGTTTTTCTCACCTTCCTCTTGCTTCTCTTCGGCGAGATAATGCCAAAGGTCTACAGCCGTTCGGCTCCGCTGAAGTTCTGCCGCAGGGCCGTGGGCGGAATACTGCTGCTCAGGAAGCTCTTCTGGCCGCTGGAGACCGTTCTCATAAAGAGCGGCGTGATAGCCGAGAAGGCAGTGCCTAAGGAGAAGAGGCAACTCAGCGTGGACGACTTGGAACAGGCTCTCGAACTGACCGACAAGGATGACATAAAAGACGAGCAGAGCATGCTCAAGGGCATCATCCGCTTTGGCGACGAGACGGCGAAAGAGATAATGACGCCTCGACAGGACTTTGGCGACATAGACATCAAGTCGACGTTCCCGGAGGTGATAAAGTTCGTTGTCGACAACAACTACAGTCGCATACCAATATATCAAGACAACGAGGACAACATCCGCGGCGTGCTATATATCAAGGACTTGCTGCCCTATCTCGGCAAACCCGACAACTTCCGCTGGCAAAGCTTGATAAGGTCGACCTACTTCGTGCCGGAGACAAAGAAGATAGACGACTTGCTGCACGAGTTCCAGGAAAACAAGATCCACATCGCCATCGTCGTCGACGAGTTTGGAGGCACGAGTGGCCTCGTGACCCTGGAGGACATCCTCGAGGAGATAGTAGGCGAGATAAACGACGAGTACGACGAGGAAGAGAAAAACTACACCAGGCTCAACAGCAACACCTATGTGTTTGAAGGCAAGACGCTCCTCAGCGACTTCTGCAAGATTCTCGGCATCGACGACGACGAGTTCGACAGCGTGGTGGGCGACGCCGACTCCCTTGCCGGCCTCTTGCTTGAGCTGAAAGGCGACTTCCTGAACCTGCACGAGAAGATAATGTTCAAAAACTACACCTTCGAGGTGATGGCCGTGGACGAAAGGCGCATCAGCAAGGTGAAAGTGGTGGTGAACAACAAGACGACGGGCGATGCCACTGACAAGAAAGCAGAGGCTTGACCACGACACGTGGCTCGGCGTATGGAAGATGGACGAGCCGCTTGACATCCTGCCGCGGCCAAGGCATGTTGACCTCGGCCAATACAAGACGCAACGGCTGAGGGAGAAGCTCACGGAGTATGCCTTGCTGGGCGAGCTGACCAACGTGGACGGCCTCATGATCAATCACGACGAGGACGGCGCGCCACTGGTGGAGGGATTCCACGTCAGCATCAGCCACACCAAGGGCTGGGCGGCAATGATCGTGTCGGGAAGCCACAGAAGCGGGGTTGACATGGAATACATGTCAGACAGGGTAAACCGCGTCGCGTCTCGATTCCTCCGCGACGATGAGCCGCAAGACACGCTCGAGGGAAAGCTCATAACCTGGTGCGCCAAAGAAGCGGCTTACAAGTATTATCATGAGCAACACTTAGGACTGCTGGAGATGCGGCTGCTGCCGTTCGCGCCGCAAGAGAAGGGCGTGGCGTGCCTGGAAAACCTGAGGCAGGGCTCGCGGGCAACGGTCTGCTATGAGGTCAACCACGACTACGTGCTTACCTTCATCATGGAATAAGCCTTTACACACAATTACTACTTTTTTACACATTCTTAATAAAATGTGCATAAATCTTGGTAATTGTGCTTGTGTTTTTGCATTTTTTTATCTTAACATTTGGCTAATTCCATATTTTTCGTTACTTTTGCATTGGATAATAGGCTTTAGGCCAAAGGTTGAGATGCCAAATTAATCAAACATTACTCTGAAAGGCTTTGCTTAGAAAAATATACTATATATTAATATTGTGTGTCTTGTGCTCCTCGTGCGGGTTCAAGCTCAAGTCGAACGATGACGACGACGACCCTTCAAACATGAAGGTGGAGCGTTATGACCGTTTGGAAAGCCGCTATGTTGTCACGGGCGACTTCTCGGCCTTGCAGCAGATGAACACCGAGTACCCAATTGAGACACGCACCCTCGTGGAGAAGATATTGCGCATCGGCGACGTCAGCGACCACGACATCAGCGAGCGCTTCCTCAGGTTCTACCAAGACTCGACACTGCAATCGCTGGTCAGCGACGTGGAACTGGAATACGCCAACATGGACGACATTAGCGACGGACTGCGAAACACGTTCACGAAACTGAAGAAATGGATTCCCGACTTGCCCTTGCCGCACGTCTACACCCAGATAGGCGCGCTCGACCAAAGCATTGTGGTGGGCGACCGCACCATAGGCATCTCACTCGATAAATACATGGGGGCGAAATACCCCATCTACAAGAAGTTCGGCTACAGCAACGAGCAACTGGAATCGATGAACAGGTCGTACATCGTGCCCGATTGCACACTGTTCTACCTCCTCAGCCTATACCCAATGAAAAACTTCGACACGAGGTCTCAACTGGAGAAAGACCTGCACATGGGAAAGCTGATGTGGGTAACCAACAAGGCAATAGGCACGGAGCTCTTCCGCACCGACTATGTGCGAATGGTGAGCGCATACATGAGGAAGCATGGCAACACAACCATAAAGCAACTCTTGGAAAGCGACGAATACAAGGACATGAAATAATAATGTGAAAAGAGGGTGTGTCATAATTGACTATGGTCATTTATGGTGCACCCTCCTTTTGTATATCGTTTAGCGAGAGCAAAACCAAAGTTTTTTATTTATTTTTGTTATATGGTGCCCCATTGTCTTAAAATTGCCATCCAGACAC
>JALEJI010000084.1 GCA_022769825.1 Prevotella sp.
GGCACTGCTTTTATATCGTGTGCAAATTACGACTTTTGTACTCTCTTTATCTTGTAAATAAAGATATTAGAGAAAGTTATTGTTGTCTATGCAATTGATTTTCAACAACTATACATCATCACTCCAAATGTCGGATGAACCATGAAAAAGTAGGTGTAAGGAGAACAGAACATGGCCTTGGAGATAGCGAAGGCATGACGCCAAAGGACGTTTGCTACATTACAATGTTGAGCGAAGAGACTGTAAACAGCCTTAGACGTTGACCAGCAACGGAACAGCCTTGAGCGACACCTATATCCTGAATGATGTCATCACTGAGCTCAGGGAATACCAGGGATAAGCGGTTCCTAACAAGCAGTGGATATAATTCTCGCAAAGGCTCAAAGAACGTTAAGGCTCTGCTCAACAGCATTGATTTTGAACTTTCCTTTCACACGAATATCCATCAATAACCACGAATGGATCGTAAATAATTAATGAGAAATTCATGGGCATTTTATGATGATTAATGTTCAAAACCAACAGAGCAGTATAGATTCGTGCCATTCGTGCAAAAACCTCGTGAAGCAGATCGTGTCTTTCATTGTTGAAAAGACAGCTTTGCCTGCAGTGGCCGCCTCCAATGGCGGCCACCACCCGAGGAAGTAATCAATAAAGGTTTCAACGAATTTCTCGGATGACCCGAATGTATTCTCACAAAGAACGCAAAGATTACGCAAAAGATTATTCAGCGACCCTTTGTGACTTTCGCGCTTTGGCGAAAAAATCTATACTAATGAGCATACTCCATAACTGAGCCACATATACTGAATGCTATCGTCAATGAATTGACGGAGGAGCAGAACAAAAATTTCTATGAATATATCGTTTTTATTATCTTTTTAGGCTAACTATTGATGAATAAGAATACAGATACAGTATTATTTCTTACGGCGTGTGTCAATCCCAAGGGGATGAGCTTCACTAAACTAACGAACCCTAAGGAAAGAGCAAAACAGTACGTAGACGCTATCAAATATTATATAATAAATACCAATTATAATATACTTTTAGTAGAGAACACTGGATATTCTTTTGAAAAAGATTTTAAACATGAGGTAATGCAAGGTAGAATCGAATTACTTACATTCCATGGAAATGAATACGACAGATTATTTGGTAAAGGTTATGGAGAAGGACTTATTGTCACATACGCTATCCAACATTCAACTCTCCTCGTAAATGCAAATAAAATCATTAAGATTACAGGTAGGCATATAATCACAAACTTCAAGATAATTGATAAAGTGATTAAAATTACATCACGCAAACCTTTTATCCACTTTAATTTAGCATACCCAGGAGATAGACAGACTGCATGTTCAGATATGTTTATAGGCACTACGAATTTCTTTAAAAAGTATTTATTTAAATACCTGCCGAAAATAAACGATAGCCGGAATTACTATTTTGAAGATGCTTTATATGATGCAGCAAAACTTGCAATAATAGAGAAGAACTACCATTTCTCCATTCTCCCATTTAATCTGCAACAGCAAGGATTGTCTGGCACAACAGGCGAGAAGCTCCTGACTTTCAGCCTATACTCGCAATTTAAACATTTTGTCAAATTTATACTCTCATTGATAATTGGCTACAAATTATAAGAATGCGACAATTTATCGGCCTCAGGTCAGTCCTTAAATCGGACAATAAAAGGACCAAGTTAGCTCAAAAGAATGTGATGAGTTCTTTATTACTTAAAGTAATAAGCATCATTGTCTCATTTGAAATAGTTCCAATAACTATAGGCTATATATCTTCAGAACAATATGGTATATGGATTACTATAAGTTCAATTGTTGCGTGGCTTAGCTATTTTGATATTGGATTTGGAGGTGGCCTTAGATACCGTTTTGCGGAAAGTAAGGCTAAACAGAATTATACCTTAGCAAAAAGTTATGTCAGTACAACTTATGCACTTATTGCACTATCCTTTTTCCTCCTTGGCGCATTCGCTTTAATCGCAAACCATTATCTTGATTGGTGTATTATTTTAAACCTTAGCGCAAGTCTAAAGATAACATTGAGAACAACATTCGCTTTATTTATCATTTGTTTCTGCAGCAATTTCGTCTTTCAGACGATTTTTACGGTTCTTGAGGCCGATCAGATGTCAGCAAAAGCAGATTTAATTAAAACGCTCGGGAATATATTTACATTAATTGTTATCATTATATTGTCCTATACAACAGAAGGCAACTTAAAATTCCTGGTATTTGCATTTTCCTTTGTTCCTAGTTTAGTGACATTTATTGCATCAATTTATTTTTTTCACACAAAAGAATTAAAGATATTCTCTCCCTCTCTAAGAAGTATTGACTTTAGTCTAACAAAGAACATATTAGGAATGGGTATTAAATATTTTGCGATAACGTCTGTAATGTTTATAATATTTCAATTCATCAATATTATCATTACAAGAGAACTTGGCCCCGAGAACGCTACCGTATACAATGTTGCCTATAGGTATTATAATCTCTTACTTATGGCTTCTCTTATAATTTTGACACCTTTTTGGTCTGCAACCACAGAGGCTTTCGTACAAAAAGATTTTAAATGGCTAAGTAGTGCTCTGAATAAATTAGAGAAGTTAGAACTTATACTTTTGATAGTTGGTTTTATCATGTTCGCTTTCTCAAATGTCTTTTTCTCACTATGGTTAGGGAACAAAGTATATGTCCCTATTTCGATATCATTTTTTGTATTCTTACAAATCGCATGTCAACTACTTCCGCAGTGTTATATGTATATAATTAACGGGACGGGAAAACTGAAAGTTCAGCTAATTGTCTATTCAGTCTTTGCAATTTTAGCAATTCCTTCTTTGTACTTTTTATGCAAATGGTTCGGGATTCCTGGAATTAGTTCTTATATAACCTTACTATTCGTTACAATGACATTTTTCTGCAGGAAGCAAGTGAGACTACTTACAAGCGGGATGTCTAAAGGAATATGGAATAAATAATTAAATTATGTCGAATAAAATTAGTGTCATCACAGTTGTTTATAATGATGTAGAGCATATTCAAGCGACTATGGAGAGTTTCTTTGCTCAGACATGGCAGGACAAAGAATATATAGTCATTGATGGAGGCAGTAATGACGGAACGGCTGAAATTATTAAGCAATATTCTGATAAAATAGCTTATTGGTGCTCAGAAAAGGACGAGGGAGTATACGACGCGATGAATAAAGGCATCAGTCATGCTACTGGCGATTGGATTAACTTTTTAAATTGCGGTGACCTTTACGCAGATGTTTATGCACTTGAAAATGCAATAAAGGTTGATGATATTGAAAACACAGATATTATCTATGGTAACAGTATAGCCGTCGATAAAAACAGCAAAACTTATGTTTTTGCTGGCAACGATACCTTACAATTGAGGAACAGGCCAATTTATCGTCATGGATCATCTCTGATAAGGACAGAGATTCATAGGAAATACCTATTTGATGTAAGCAAGAAAAAAAAATTTGGCTTTGCTTTAGACTGGGATATGATTTTCCGGGCTTATAAGGGTGGATGCAGATTTAAGAAGGTCAACTGCTACATAGAGGCCTATGACGTTGAGGGAATGTCCAACCAGCCTATAAAGGAGTTAATTTATAACTATCGGATAACACAAGACAAGTCATTTTCATTATCAAAGTATATCGGTCTACAAAAAAACATTCTCTTTTATAAACTCAGAAAGACTTTTATCTACAAATATCTGTCCGCTTTTCTGAAAGAATATGTCGTGAACGACATATTGCCACATATTCCAAGTTGGAGTCTCCGCAAACGCATCCTAAAAACCGTAAAACTGAGCATCGGTACAAAGAGTTTCATTATGAAACGCAACTATTTTATGGATATTAACAAGATATCCATTGGAGACTATACGGATATTAACAGAGGATGCTTCCTTGATGGCCGAGGTACCATAATAATTGGTAACAACGTATCGATATCCCATGAAGTAAAAATAATAACAGGAAGTCATGACATGGATTCCGGCCAATTCGAAGCCATCTACAAACCGATTATCATTGACGACTATGTTTGGTTAGGAGCTGGCTGTACCATACTTCAAGGCGTACATATAGGAAAAGGAGCAGTCGTATGCGCAGGAGCAGTCGTAACAAATGATGTCAATCCTTATGAAGTAGTGGCAGGCATTCCTGCAAGAATGATAAAGCACAGAAACAAGGATCTATCCTATCATTGTATTTGGGAAGTGCCTTTTACATAATCCGCAAAAAAGCGAAACTTATTATCAACAATTATTAGTGATCATGGAAACAGGAAACAATAATCATTCTAAAGAAATTGATGTTTTAGAGTGTATACATAAAGTATATCATCATAGATTGTGTCTTATTATATTTGTTATATCGTTTGCAACTATTGGGATAGTCTATGCTCTTAACAAAGAAAAAACATATACAGCAGAAGTATTATTGGCCCCAGAAGCTACAAGCATGGGTATGTCTCAAAGCATAAGCGACCTTGCAGGACTTATCGGGGGAAACAGTAGCTCTGGCTCAAACTCAGTAGATGCAATCTATCCCGATATTTATCCGGAGGTTCTCACCTCTAATGATTTTATTGTCAGATTGTTCAACATTCAAGTGAGGCCATTAAAAGGCGGACAGTCAAAAACATATTACGACCACATATTACAAGATCACAAAATTCCATTTTATAAAGCCCCTTTAATCTGGATGACAGGACTTTTATCAAAAGATAAGGATTCACAACCAGAGACTAATAAGGTGAATCCTTTTAATCTTTCAAAGAAACAATATGCTATCTGTAATTCTATAAGGGGCAATATTGGATGCCAGATAAATAAGACCACCAGTGTTATCTCAATATCTGTTACAGATGTAGATCCGCTTATTGCTGCTGTAATGGCAGATACCTTACAAAGAAGATTACAAGAATATATCACACTGTATAGAACCAGAAAAGCACGAGTTGGATTACAAAATGCAAAAAGATTAAATGTCGAGGCAAAAGCTGTATATACTAAAGCCAGACGTGATTATAGCAGATTTTCAGATGCAAACACAGATATCAATTTGCCGTCGGTACAAGCAAAATTAGAAGACTTGGAGAATGAGATGCAACTAAAATACAATAATTATACAGCCACTCAACAACAAGTTCAACAAGCTGAAGATAAACTTCAAGAAGATACTCCTGCATTTACAATCATTCAGAACTCAAGCATTCCACTTAAAGCTTCGAGTACTCCAAGGTCACTCATCGTATTACTGTTCATCTTCGTAGGAATCATTTTTGACGTTTTATACGTCCTGTTCTTTAAAGCCAAATGATTGTCTTTTCGTATGAGCAACGCCTTACCTTATATTCTTCTTGTAATTTTCTACATCTTACTTTCAGCTGTATCCTATTACAAAAGTAAGTTTCGTCTTATCATAGAGGTAATCTCTGTAGCTGTTTTCATCTTATTCTTCGGTTTCAGAGGTTTTATATTCTATGATTGGTCAAGCTACTATCCAGCTTTTGAAAGCTTACCTGATGTATCTACACTTTTTACGCAAGACTGGCTAAAATGGGGCTGGGAGCCGGGGTTTATCTTGTTTGCATCTATTGTCAAAGAGCTTACAAACAGTTATCAGTTCTTTGTTTTATTGTGCACATTAATAAACGTTATCCTGCTTACAAGATTTTTCAAACTTTTTATACCTTTTCTCCCTTTGGGGTTCGTGATGTATTTCTCCATGAATGGTATCGCGATTAGCACAGATTTGTTGAGAAACTCCATCTCAATTTGTATTTTTTTAAACGCCATTCCTTATATTCAGAAAAGGAAAATAGTACCATATATTAGTTTATGTCTCTTAGGAGCGACATTTCACGCTTCCTCGCTTGCTTACATTCCATTATATTTCTTTTTGAATAAGAAACTAAATATATGGATAGCAATGTCTATCTTTTTGACAGCTAATATAATATATCTCTTCCACATACCAATATTGAAATCCTTCATTTCACTTTTTGTAGGGATATTAATGCCTTCTACGAAACTGTGGATTGATTCATATCTCAACATGGACGCAACTACTACCCCTGCTCTAAGCATTGGTTATCTTGAGCGTTTACTAACAGCTACTTTAATTTTCTGCTATTATAATAATCTTATAAAAAGAAGGAACTCACCTATATTTTTAAATGCGACGCTAATTTTCCTCATAACCTTCTTATTGCTCAGTGAGTTTAGAACTATCAGCATGAGAACTTCAGCACTCTTCAGTTTTGGTTATTGGATTATATGGATAGACCTAATCGACTGTTTCAAATATAAGAACAACAAAATATTATTTGTGTCCTTTATTTGTTTATATAGTCTCGTAAAAACATATAGCAATTGCAGTTCAGACGTTGCAAGATATGAAAACGTGCTCTTTGGAGTCAGCAATTATAACCTACGCTTGGTAGAATTAAGAAAATCAATGTCAAAATGACTGAAAGAAAGAATAAAATCTTGTACATTAATTATATGCTCCAAAGAGGGCATATCAATTTCGATAAAATTCATATAGAAGCACTTGAAAAAACAGGGGGTGAGGTGTGGTTAATTATACCATCAAGACTTAAGAAGTTTTTTCCATCTTCCTCCTATAAATGTTTAATAACAATTCCCAAATGGTTGTCCCCCCAGAACGCTTCACCTCTGCTAAATAGGATCGCATATATTCTGACTTTATTATATATAAAATTTAAGATCAACAAATCTCTATTTGACTATATCTTTATTTCCAATTTCGATGAAATAACACTCGGTCTCGTAGCTCCTGGTAAGCAGATGTACCTCTATTGCCACAATACAGCAAATAATTTTAGTTGCAAGTTTAAAGCATTTTTCATACGTGTGCTCGCCAAGAGCAATCACATGATCGTCTTTAACCATGAGATGGCAGAAAAATTTTATAGTGAAGGTATAGAAGACGTAAAAGTCGTTTCACATGGCTGTATACCACCTTTCCCTGATACGAAGACGCAGATGTTAAAGGTTAGAGTAGACTACCGTCGTTTGATTTTCATACCGTCAGAAAGAACAAGCCTTTTTTTTTTGCAAACTTTTCTTCGTAATAAAGAGTTTACCAACTTCATTGAACGAAATAAAATCTTGGTTATCGTGAGAAATTTTCATGATAATCCAACGAGCAAGTATATTCATCCAATAAACCGATATCTTTCTGATAGTGAGTATAGAACTTTGTTTTTAAAATCCGATTTCATCCTAATTGCTTATCCTCCAGATTTCGGTTATCGAGTTAGCGGCATCAGTTTTGAATGTGTAGCCAACAAGAAGAATCTCTTATATTTAGCCAACGATAGTTTAAAGTATTGCAAGAGTTTCTACAACTATGATCCGGAATTCAACAATGTAAAAGAACTGATAGCAAAAATAGAAAAATTTGACTATAATTGCAATAAATGCATAGTCAACAAAGATAATTTAAGACCAGATTATTCATGGTTAACAAAATAAACATGCAACAATTTCAAGTCCCCATCCTTTTCATCATCTTCCGCAGGAAAGATGTAGCGCTAAGAAGTTTTGAGCGCATCAAGGCTGTTAAACCAGCAAAGTTGTATATTGCCTGTGACGGTCCCAGAAACAAAGTCGAAGGCGAAAAGAAACTTGTAGAAGCCACCCGGGAAGCTATCCTTAACCAAATAGATTGGGAATGCGAAGTACAAACCTTATTTCAGACTGACAATTTAGGATGCTCTTTAGGCGTATATACGGCCATTAACTGGCTCTTCGAGCATGAAGAACGTGGTATCATCCTTGAGGACGATTGTGTCATGCAACACTCTTTCTTTTCATTTGCAGAAGAACTTTTGGAGAAATACAAGGACGATGAAAGAATTGGCATGATCGACGGAGCCAATTATATCTCTGTAGACATTCCTTTCTCTTATGGATTCAGCAAATACAAATCGACCAATGGATGGGCTACATGGCGTAGAGCTTGGAAAAATATGGATATAGACATGAAATGGAGGAATACCCCCATAGAAAGATCCATTATCGCTAATATGGGCTATCGGTCAAAAGATATGAAGTATTGGAAGTATCGCATAAAATCTATAGATAAGAAAGTGGTCAGTGCATGGGATTGGCAATGGTACTTCACGCTCGCTTCTCAGAATCAACTCGGAATATATCCGAACGTCAGCCTTCAGACAAATATAGGTTTTGGCGAGGGAGCTACGCACACGTCTTCTAATAAGACACCACACCGATATATCACAAACAAAGAAATAGCGTTTCCATTGAAACACCCGAGATATGTTGTTCCGTACGAGCCTTTTGAATACGCCTTTTATCGTCAAAATGAGACCTTGTTTGAAAGAATAAAAGAACTGTTCCCCATTGCAGTTAAGACTTTTGTCAAAAAAATGATAGCCAAATAAATGAAATTAAAGATTAATACACCTATAGGAACTTACAAATACACTTTTGTTCCTATCTTCGAAGGTGCAAAAAGAATAGACAAGCATCAAGCGAAAGAGAATCTCTTTCTATTCAAGGAGATTATGGACAAGCACAATCTAAAGTTTCTACTTGCCTTCGGCACATTGCTTGGCGCTGTGCGAGAACATGACTTTATCGACCATGATGAAGACATAGATCTCATTATGATGAAGTCTGATTTGGATAAATTTCTATCTTTACTCTTCGAATTTCGTAAATATGGATTCGAGGTCATACGCTACGAGCCTCGCGGTTTCCTTTCGCTCATGCGTAAAGGTGAATACATCGACTTCTACTTTTATGAGCCGTATCCGGAAAATCCAGCCTTGATGTACTGCTGTCAGGATATCTTCCCGAAAAAACTGCTTGAGAACACCGCTCCCATTATCTTCTTAGGCAGAGAATTCAACGCTCCCGTTGACTATAAGAAAATGATGGAGATCAGCTATGGTAAAGATTGGACGACACCAGTGGAGAAGTTTGATTTCAAAATATCTAAGCATGAACGGTTCAAACAGTGGCTAAAACAATACATTAAGGCCATACTTCCTGTTTCATTCGTGGAAAGAAGACAGAGAAAAGCTGATAAGCCTTTCCTAACAAAATATATAAAAAGAATTCAGCAATTAAGTTAACAATATGCAAGCCATCATATTAGCAGCCGGAATGGGCAAACGCCTTGGCGAATACACCAAAAATAATACTAAATGCATGGTGGAAGTCAATGGCACTAAACTCATCGACCGAGTGATCACACAGTTATCACACTTCTGTCTTAACCGACTTATAATAGTAATAGGATATAAGGGAGAAGAACTAAAAGAATATATAGGTCATCGATATGACAAAGTACTGAAGATTGAATACATAGAGAATAAAGATTACGACAAGACAAACAATATTTACTCTTTAGCCCTTGCCAAGGATGAATTGTGTAAAGACGATACTATTTTATTAGAATCGGATATCATCTTTGAAGATAATGTTCTCGGAAAATTGATAAGTGATTCCTACCCGAACATCGCTCTCGTCGACAAATATCAACCATGGATGGATGGAACCATGGTAACAATCAACGAGAACTACGAGATTGAGAATTTCGTCAATAAAGCATCTTTTAGATATCAAGATATAGACTGTTATTATAAAACCGTTAATCTCTATAAGTTTAGCAAAGGGTTTTCAAAGGGCGTATATGTTCCATTCCTTGAAGCTTACTGCAAGGTTATGGGAAACAATCAGTACTATGAGGAAGTATTACGCGTGCTGACAATTATTCATCAATCAAGTCTTCATGCTCTTCCTTTAAATGGCGAAAAATGGTATGAGATTGATGATGTTCAAGATCTTGATATAGCTTCCACTCTTTTTTCAAGCGATGTAGATCAATTCTATATGTACCACAAAAGATACGGCGGTTTCTGGAGATTTCCCAAACTTTTAGACTTCTGTTATCTCGTCAATTCTTATTTCCCGAATAAGAAGATGATAGAGGAATTGAAATCAAACTTTGAGACGTTGCTCCGAGAATATCCCTCTGGAATGTACGTCAACTCCTTGCTTGCTTCCAAGTATTTTTCTGTAAAGCAAGAATTTATTGTAGTGGGTAATGGTGCTGCAGAATTAATCAAAAACGTCATGGAGGAACATGCAGGGAAGAAAGTGGGAGTTCTATTCCCTACTTTTGATGAATATCCAAACAGATTGGATAGGGAACAAATTGTCGCATACATCTCCTCTAAAGATGATTTCTCTTATTCGATTGACGATCTAATTGCTTTCTATAGGAACAAGGATATCTCGCTGCTTCTTCTCATCAATCCAGACAACCCTTCAGGACATTTCATTCCCAAAGCAGATTTGTTACATCTGATTTCTTGGTGCTCTGAGAGAAATATCCAAATAATTGTTGATGAAAGTTTTGTAGACTTTACGGATGACTACGAGCGCAATAGCCTGCTCTCAAATGATATCCTTATCAGATTTCGTAATCTAATGGTTATGAAATCCATCAGTAAATCGTATGGTGTACCTGGGTTACGTTTAGGCATTTTAGCTTCTGCAAATACGAAACTTATTGAACGGGTAAAGAAAGAACTGTCTATATGGAATATCAATTCATTTGCAGAATACTATATGCAGATATACGGTAAGTATGAAGCAGACTACAAAAAATCCTGTAGGCTCTTCGTTCGAGAAAGAGATATATTCTTTAAAGAATTAAAGACTATTTCGTACCTGCACGTAATCCCATCACAAGCGAATTTCTTCCTTTGTGAAGTTATTAGCAAATATACTTCCACAGAATTAGCCAACAAACTCATCAAAAGGAATATTTTAATAAGCAACTGTTCAACAAAACGTCACATGAAGGAAACGGGTAAACAACTGATACGTCTGGCTATCAGAGACAGAGATGTCGACAGAAAACTTATCCAAGTCCTTAAAAGTTTAGAATAATTATATCCTAAACTCCATCACCTTATACAGATATTTCATCGCGATCATCAACTCATTCGTATAGATACCATTATCTCTGCACGCCCGGACATCTTCACGGAGCAAGGTGCGACGGCTGCTGAGATTTTTTGTACTCATCCCACCTGTACGCATGGTTACAAAATCCTTGGGGAGATATTTGTAAGAGATATGATGTTTTCGGAACAGTCGAACCATCATCTCAAAATCACTGCCTATTTTATAAGCCGTGTTATAAAGTCCGGCTTTCTCGTATACAGACCGGCGAACATAGAAAGAAGGATGGGCGGGCATGAAGCCAAAGCGTAACCAGAAAGGACGGAAATGGCGAGACGAATAGTAACGCACGACCTTATTAGGCTTGCCATCATGAATAAAATGGATGTCTCCATAAACAGCATCCAAACGATTGTCGGATAGCACTGATGCAACGACACTCAACACATCCTCAGATGTAAAGTAATCATCAGAGTTGAGAATTCCTACCACATCGCCGGTGGCACGACTTATGCCCTTGTTCATCGCATCATAGATACCATGATCAGGCTCCGAGGTCCATTTGAGTTTCCCGCCAAATTGTGGCTCGTATTTTTTGATAAGGTCAACGGTACCATCGGTAGAGCCTCCGTCAACAATGATGTACTCCCAATCAGTATAAGTTTGATGCAGCACCGACTCCATAGCATTAGCCAAAGTCGATACACTGTTATAAGATGCTGTTATAATTGATATCTTCATCCGTTTAAATGACTTTCATACAAAGTTACTAAAAAGTTAACAAGTAAGCTGGATATAAACACAGAAATCGGATAAAAACGCATTATTTCATGGTGATGATAGTTAGAAGACGTACTGACAAGCAGAAACAAATGAAATAATATCCCTTTTGAAAGGGAAAAAGATACAAAAATATCCCTTTCAAAAGGGATATTTTCGTATCTTTGCACCAAAAGTAAAATTGGAAGGCTATGATAGAAGCACTGTTTTACAACTATATGCGGGAGATGCCGCGACAGACGCCTATGGAGTTTCATCGCTATCTCTATGATGAAATCAATTGGGATAACAGACTCATTGGTATTTTGAGCACCGCTCGTGGTGGTTCGATGCAAAGATCCTTGTAAAGACCTTCATCAACATCATTTTCGGCAAGGTATTCTAAGGACAGAGGAGACAGAGAGTCGTGGACAGAAAGACACAAAGGACAGATTGGGCTTTGATATTTAAGACAGGAAGACAGAAGAGACAGATTGAACTTTTTGCGCCATGCTAAGGCAAAAGACATATTATTGTCCACATGAATGCTCATGAATGGTCCAAGAATTTCTCATAAATGAATTCTTCTGTGAATAATTCGTGACGATTTATGTTCCTAGATGTAATAGCTGTTGTTCAGGAATCATGGAGGTGAGCGGAAATTCTGTTTTCTACTACCGCCAAGGCTTCGGTCTCGACGAGGTTATGCTTGTGGCTAATAGGTCATTAGCGAAACTATCATAGTTTTTTTATAACTTCCGCAGACAGTCCTGTCATCTCCGAAATCATTCCATCTTCCAGTCCTCTTGCTTTCATCTTCCGTGCCACTTCCAAGGCTTTTGCCCGAGCACCTTTCTCTGTTCCGATAGCAATACCTTTCTCCGTTCCGATAGCAATACCTTTTTCCGTCCCAATGGCGATACCTTTATCCATTCCTTCGCGTTTGGCAGCATCCATGCCGTTTTTGATGTCACGGTAGGCATTGGCACTCAGCTCGTAGGCACGGCGGTCTTCTGTAGTCATCTTGGCAATCTCAGCAGTCTTGAAAAGCTTTTCGAAGACACGACCTTGCAAGGCCAGCGGACGGCTCATCAGATTTTGGAGATTCCTTAAGCAATAGATCCATTTCTCCAAGAGGCTATCGCACTCCTCCAAGGTCTTGTGGAAATTGGCAAGCTCCACATAGATATAGGTGAGCTTGTCGTAGAAGATTTCGTGCGAATCCGTATCCATGAGCTTCACCTCACGGAAGATATTGCTGTCGCTGTGCTTGTCCTCGGGAAACGTGAAGTTCAGTATGCCGATGGTGTACACGTCGTGGAGTTCATAGTTCCAGTTGCCCCGTTGGGCCTGCTCGGCGATGGGGAATGTGGAATAATAGATGGAGCGGTCCTTGTAAAAGTCCTGGTATACATTCTGCATCTCCACGATGATGCGCGCACCGGTGTCCGTCGTGCAGTACACGTCAAAGACAGCACGGCGAGCCTCTTCGTTCGTGCCGAACTTCTCGCTGTTTTTATAGGTGATGTCGGAAACGACAGGGTCGCCATTGAACAGCGCATTGAGGAAACTCATCAGCAAATCCTTGTTGAAGGGTATGCCAAAGATGCGCTTGAAACCGAAGTCGGTCAGTGGATTGATGTATCGTTCTCCCGTGTGTATCATGGCATAATGTTTTTTGTTACAAAGATAGGACTTTTCGTTGATAACTGCAAACTTTCTACGGTTCTTTTCTTTCCCATGTTACAATATTTCTCCATCTTTCATTTTGCTTTATTGGAATAATATGCCATCTTTGCAAATGTAAACGGCGGTTTATATAAACCACGGTTTACATTACAAGAAGAGAGGTATCATCATACCAAAGATAGACTCGGAAGACTATAATAGACTCACTTTCCAATCATCGTAGCACCGATCTTGCCTGTTGAAGTTTGCTCCGACTTATAGAATCTGCAGGGGCTACGGTGAAAGAATCGGCAAAAAGTCCCTCCCCAAAGGGGGAAAAACGCAAAATTATCCCTTTCGAGAGGGATTTTTTGTATCTTTGCACCAAAAGTAAAATTGGAAGGCTATGATAGAAGCACTGTTTTACAACTATATGCGGGAGATGCTGCGACAGACGCCTATGGAGTTTCATCGCTATCTCTATGATGAAATCAATTGGGATAACAGACTCATTGGTATCTTGGGGCCTCGCGGTGTTGGTAAGTCTACATTAATCTTGCAACACATCAAAGCGCTTGACGCTCCTCGTACGCACATCTTCATCACTGCTGAGAGCCTGTGGTTTTCAGAGCATACGCTTTTGGAGTTTGCAGACAGTTTCTCTGCCATGGGCGGAGAATATCTTTATATTGATGAAATCCATAAGTACAAGGGTTGGTCAAGAGAATTGAAGCTCATCTATGACATGCACCCAGCCTTACACGTTGTGTTTACCGGCTCTTCCATTCTTGACATAAAGAAAGGAGAGTCGGATCTCAGCCGACGGGTCCTTCTCTACAAACTGGAAGGCATGTCGTTTCGTGAATACCTGATGATGAAAGAGCATATCTCACTGCCGGCGTTCACGCTTAAACAGATTGTGAACAACGAGGTTGACATCCCAGAAATAGCTCTTCCTCTTCCTGCATTCCATGAATACCTTCAGCGCGGGTATTATCCCTTCTTTACTCAAGACGGCTATTCTGTGAGGCTGACTCAAATAGTGTCGCAGACTATTGAGGTTGATATACCTATCTATGCTAATATGCAGGTGTCCACAGCCCGCAAGTTACGGCAACTGCTCGCTGTAATTGCTAAAACCGCACCAGTAAAGCCCAACATGTCAAACCTATCACAAGAGCTTGGCATCAGCAAAAACACAATACCGGACTATTTCACCTATCTTGAGGCAGCCGGCATGATAGGCATGCTTCGCGATGATACTTCCGGGCTGCGTGTGTTAGGCAAATTGGAGAAGGTATACCTTGACAACACTAACCTGATGTATGCCTTGACGGGAGATGATACAAATATAGGCAATGCCCGAGAAACATTTTTCTATAACCAGACGCGGGTTCGCAATCAAGTCACGGCATCCCGTGTCAGCAACTTTACCATCGATGGCATGACGTTTGAAGTCGGTGGCAAGAACAAGGGCAAGAAGCAGATTAGCGAGGTTAAGCAAAGATATGTCGTGAAAGATGATATTGTATATGGGTACGGTAACGTCATACCACTGTGGCACTTTGGGATGAACTATTAGAAATTCTCCGGGTCATTCTTACTCTTATCGCAGATTTCTGAAAGTGGAAGGGAAATTAAGATATCACTTTCCACTCATCGATGCACCGCTTCTCGCGATTGAAGTTCACGCCAACCTTATAGAGTTTGCGGGGGTCGGCGGCAAAAGGCGCGGCATAGCCCTTCTCGGCAATCTGTCGGAGGGCGGCATCGGCACTCCGGTCGTATTTGAACTCGAAGATATAGATATAATCCTTGGTCTTGGCAATCATGTCTATGCGTCCGTCGCTAATCGTATGCTCCACCTCTGTGTAGAAGCCCAGGAGCTTTGTGATGAGATAGAACGCATTCTGGAAATAGAGCTCCGCGTCACCTACAATCTTATAGTCGGTGTCAGCGAAGAGCACCGCCATGCGTTTCATAAACGCCTCCGGCTTACCTTTCTCCATATCATGAACGAACTGTCCGACGAACATTGGTGACGCATTCTTCTCCATGTTCGTATAGTACGGCAGCAAATACTCAGTAAATCCTTCTGATACCTCTTCATTAGGAAATCCCAATGTATAGGTTTGGAAACGTTGATCATAATCCTTGATCGTCAGGTACCCACTCTGATAAAGGATAGGCACGGGTGAGACATCGACCGAGTCGACGGAGTTGAGAAAGTCGCCGGACACCTCTTCTTCCGTGAGGTTCGGGAGATAATAGTTGTCCCGCTGAAGCAGCTGAACGAGGAACGAGGGGGTACCCGTCTCAAACCAGTAACTACCGAGCTCACCTGTCGCAAACGTGTTTAAAAGGCTGAAAGGATTATAGATGTCTACGCCACGCTGACGGAAGTGATAACCGTCATAACGCTTCTTCAGTTTGGCGGCTGCCTCATCAAGACTTATGCCATAAGCATCCGCGAAATCTTGAACAGATGACTTGAAATAGGTCATCAGTTCATCCTGTGTGATACCACAGATACCCTGGTACCTCGCATCCATGGATATGTCGACAAGGTTGTTAAGGTCACTGAAGACGCTGACCTTGCCAAACTTCGTCACCCCCGTGAGGAACGCGAACTTGATATATTGGTCCTGGGTCTTGAGCACGGAGTAGAACGCTTTCAGCGTATTGCGGAAGTGCTCCTGCAGTTCCGGGTTGTCGATAGCCTGCAACATCGGCTTGTCGTATTCATCTACAAGGATGACGACACGCTGGTTGTGCTTCTTGGCGATACGCTCGATGATACCTTTGAAGCGAAGCTCCGGTGTCACCTCGGAAGGGTATTTGCCATACACATCCTCTAATTTGCACAGATAGTCGTTGAGCACATGAAACAACGCGTCCTCGGAATCATACTTACCCGTATTGAGGTCGATATGGACGACGGGGTAGACCGTCCAGTCCTTCTCCAAGGTCTCGAGTGCCAGCCCCCGAAACAGTTCTTTCTGTCCACGGAAGTAGGCATCCATCGTGGAGATGAGCAGTGATTTACCAAAACGGCGCGGACGGGAGAGGAAATAGTACCGGCCACGGTCAGCCAACTGATAGATAAGCGCTGTCTTGTCCACATAGACATATCCGTCCATGCGAAGGCTCTGAAAGTTCTGTATTCCAATGGGATATTTCATACGCATCTACGTTTTCTGCAAAATTACTGCATTTTTCTCAGAGTGGCAACCAAATAATCATCTTTTTGCCTCACAAAAGAATAAAGCCAGTTAATGTGAAATCTTTTTCTTCCTGATGCAATATTTTGATAGTCTCTGCGTTTATAAATAAAGAAAGAATGAAATTAGATGCAAGACTATCTACTATATTTGGGAGCTATACTGATCAGCATGGGGTGCGGATTTGTCGCCATTCCCGCGATCACCAAGTTCTGTCTCAAATACAACATTTACGATCAGCCCAACGGCCGTAAAATCCATCACCAGCCTATCCCCCGTCTTGGCGGCATCTCCTTTGTACCCGGGATGCTCCTGGCCTCCGTCATTGTGCTCTTCTTGATGAGCACGGGAATCCAGCGAGAAATACAGGTGAGCCTGTGGAGCCTCTACTTCATTATCAGTCTCCTGATTATCTATGCCACAGGCATCATTGACGACCTCGTGGGACTTAACGCCACGGTGAAGTTCAGCATCGAGATTGCTGCCACTTGTATCCTACCGGCTGCCAATCTTTATATCAGCAACCTCTACGGGTTGTTCGGCATCTACACCATCCCCTTCTGGATAGGTGCTCCTCTGACAATCCTCGTTTTAGTATTCACCTGCAACGCCATCAACCTCATTGATGGCATCGACGGATTGTCCGCTTCCCTTACTGTCATCGCTTTAACAGGTTTTTTCCTCTGTTTCATTGAAGAAAGACTCTTCTACTACTGCATCATGATTGCAGCCTTGATAGGCGTGCTTGTACCCTATCTCTACTATAACGTCTTTGGAAGCGCCGAGAAACGAAATAAAATATTCATGGGCGACTCTGGAAGCCTAAGTCTTGGCTTAATTCTCGGATTCCTTGCCGTCAAACTGTGCATGGACACGCCTCACGCGGTCTATAACACTCACAGGATAATATGGGCATGGTCGTTTCTCGCCGTGCCGTGCTTCGATGTCGTGCGTGTTTTCTTCTTTCGCATCATGCACGGGCGGTCACCTTTCCAACCTGACAAGAAGCACATACACCACAAGCTCATGGCATGCGGTCTCAATCAACACAAGGCACTGGTTGCCATCATCACCCTGCAACTTGCAATCATAGCAACAAGCTTTATAATGGTTGACACCATCTCCCCCACGGTCATTTTCATAATAGACGTGACACTATACTCAATGGTTAATCTCGCAGCCAACTACTTCATAAAGCAAAAAGAGGCTATGGCAGAGACGAAGTTCGACAAATAGGATGAAACGAGCAATAGACTTTACGCTGGCCCTTGTCTGCCTCATGGCCTTTTCTCCACTCATGCTCATTTGCGCAATTGCCATAAAGAAAGAAGACGGTTTACCGGTTATATATAGCCAAGAACGCATAGGACTGCACGGCAAGCCATTCATGATTTACAAATTCCGGACCATGAGGAAGAATGCGGAGGGCAATGGGGGTCCACAACTGATGGAAGTCCCAAACGACCCGAGGCTGACGCAAGTCGGTAGCAAACTCCGTCGCCACCACCTCGACGAGCTTCCCCAGCTGTGGAACGTGCTCAAGGGCGACATGGCTTTCGTGGGGCCGCGCCCAGAGCGGAAATTTTATATCGACAAGATAATGGAGCACGACCCTCGATACAGGTATCTCTACCAGATTCGGCCGGGCGTCACCTCTTATGCCACATTATATAATGGATATACCGACACCATGGAGAAGATGCTGCGCCGGCTCGACCTCGACCTTTATTATCTTGAGCACCGCTCATGGTGGTTCGACGCCAAGATACTCTTCATGACGTTCGTCAACATCGTTTTCGGCAAAGTGTTCTAAATTTTAGGCAAAACTAACAAATCGTCAGCAAAGCGGAAGTAAAACATACTGGAATCGCCATTTTATTCAACTATTTCCTTACAAATTATCACACAAGTGTTAAAAGATAGGGACAATAGTGAATAAAGTGGCGATTTTGCTTTACACTTAGTGATATATTTATTAATTTTGCAAACGAATTGATAGGTAAAACACAAAAACATTAGCAAATGCAAACAAATGGACTGTACAACAGTTCCTACGAGCATGACGCTTGTGGCGTAGGAATGGTAGTTAACATCCATGGCGGAAAGAGCCACCAGCTTGTAGACGACGCTTTGAAGGTTCTTGAGAACCTGCGTCATCGTGGAGCCGAGGGCGCTGACGGCAAGACCGGCGACGGTGCCGGCATACTGCTGCAAATCCCCCATGAGTTTATCCTTCTCCAGGGCATACCTGTACCGGAGAAGGGAAAATACGGCACTGGCCTCATCTTCCTGCCAAAAGACGAGAAACGCCAGCAAGAGATTCTGTCCATCATGATTGAGGAGATTGAGCACGAGGGCCTGCAACTGATGCACCTGCGCACCGTCCCCACCAATCCCGACTGCCTCGGCGAGGCCGCCGCTGAATCGGAGCCTGCCATCAAGCAGGTGTTCATCACCGGTGTCTCCGACGACAAGGTGGCGGTGTTTGAGCGCATGCTCTATCTCATCAGGAAGAAGATAGAGCGCCGCATCCACGACAAGGATTTCTACATTTGCTCTTTGTCAAGCAAGAACATCGTGTACAAGGGCATGCTGTCCAGCCTCCAGCTCAGGCAGTACTACCCTGACCTCACCAACAGTTATTTCACGAGTGGCCTGGCCTTGGTCCACAGCCGTTTCTCCACCAACACGTTCCCCACGTGGTCGCTCGCACAGCCTTTCCGCCTCTTGGCCCACAATGGCGAGATAAATACCATCCGCGGCAACCGCTCGTGGATGAAGGCCCGCGAGGCCGTGCTCTCGTCGGATGCCCTGGGCGACATCCACGACATATCACCAATCATCCAGCCCGACATGAGCGACTCGGCAAGCCTTGACAACGTGTTCGAGTTCTTCGTCATGAACGGCATGTCGCTGCCGAAGGCCCTCAGCATAATGGTGCCCGAGAGCTTCAACGACAAGAACCCCATCACCGAGGACATCAAGGCTTTCTACGAGTACCACTCCATCCTCATGGAGCCTTGGGACGGCCCTGCAGCCCTGCTGTTCTCCGACGGCCGTTATGCCGGTGGTATGCTTGACCGCAACGGCCTGCGCCCTGCCAGATACACCATCACCAAGACGGGCACCATGGTCGTGGCGTCGGAAGTCGGCGTAATGGACTTCGACCCGACGGTGATAGCCGAGAAGGGACGTTTGCAACCCGGAAAGATATTGCTCATCGACACCCAAGAGGGCAAGATATACTATGATGGCGAGATAAAGGATCGCCTCGCCCACGAGCATCCTTACCGCCAGTGGCTCAACACCAACCGCATACAGCTCGAGAAGATCCACACTGGCCGAAAGGTCAGCAACGCCATCGAGAACCTCGAGGCCAAGGAGATGGAGTTCGGCTTCGGCGAGGAAGACGTCAACGACACGCTCATCCCGATGGCCATCAAGGGCCAGGAGCCCACGGCATCAATGGGCAACGACACGCCTCTCGCCGTGCTGTCGGACCAGCCACAGATCTTCTTCAACTATTTCCGCCAGCAGTTCGCCCAGGTCACCAACCCTGCCATCGACTCCATACGCGAGCAACTCGTGATGAGCCTGACCGAATATATCGGTCGCGTGGGCACGGGCATTCTCAACCCCAACGAGACCAACTGCAAGATGGTGCGCCTGCCCCACCCCATACTTACCAACAGCCAGCTCGACATCCTGCAGAACATTCGCTACAAGGGCTTCAACACCCGCAAGCTCAGCATCTGCTTCGTGCCGTCGCCTGAGGGTTCTGAGCATCCGGGCGAGGCGTTGCGCGAGGCTCTCGACAAGCTCTGCCACGACGCGGAGAAGAGCGTCGACGACGGGTTCAACTACATCATCCTCTCCGACCGCGACGTCGACAAGGACCACGTGGCCATTCCGTCGCTCCTTGCCGTCAGTGCCGTCCACCACTATCTCATCGAGGTGGGCAAGCGTGTGCAGACAGCCTTGATCGTGGAGAGCGGCGAGATTCGCGAGGTGATGCACGCCGCCTTGCTCCTTGGCTACGGCGCGTCAGCTCTCTGCCCGTACATGACCTACGCCATCCTCGACGACCTCGTGAAGAAGGGCAAGATACAAGAAAACTACGCCACGGCGGAAGCCAACTACATAAAGGCCGTGAAGAAGGGCCTGCTCAAGATAATGGCGAAGATGGGCATATCCACCATCCGCTCTTATCGCGGAGCGCAGATTTTCGAGTCGATAGGTCTGTCGGAGGGTTTGCTCCGCACCTATTTCGGCACGGAGACGAGCACGGTGGGCGGCATTGGCCTCGACACCATCGCACGCGACGCCGTGGCCTATCACGACAAGGCCATCAAGGAGGCGAGCGCCGACACCGAGCACCCGTTGCCAAACCTCGGACAGTTCCACTGGCGCCAGGACGGCATCAAGCACGCGTGGAACCCTGAGACAATAGCCACGCTGCAGCTCGCCACGCGCACCGGCAACTACGAGACCTTCAAGAAGTTTGAGAGCCTCGTCGACAACAAGCCGGAGCCGCTCTTCCTGCGCGACTTCCTCGACTGGAAGCGCAACCCCATCGACATCGACAAGGTTGAGCCGGTGGAAAAAATCGTAAAGCATTTCGTCACGGGCGCCATGTCGTTCGGAGCTCTCTCCGCCGAGGCCCACGAGGCTCTCTGCCTCGCCATGAACGCCCTTGGCACGAGGTCCAACACCGGTGAGGGCGGCGAGGACAACGAGCGTTACCACTCCGAGGTCGACGGCATCAGCCTGTCGTCGAAGACCAAGCAGGTGGCGTCGGGCCGCTTCGGTGTCACTACCGAATATCTCGTCAACGCCGAGGAGATACAAATCAAGGTGGCGCAAGGCGCTAAGCCTGGCGAGGGCGGACAGCTGCCTGGCTTCAAGGTGAACCAGATCATCGCCAAGACGCGCAACTCCATCCCTGGCATCTCGCTTATCTCTCCACCGCCTCACCACGACATCTATTCCATAGAGGACCTGAAGCAGCTCATCTTCGACTTGAAGAACGTCAACCCGAAGGCCGCCATCAGCGTCAAGCTCGTCGCCGAGAGCGGCGTGGGCACCATTGCCGCCGGCGTGGTGAAGGCCAAGGCCGACCTCGTGGTCGTGTCGGGAGCCGAGGGCGGAACGGGCGCGAGCCCTGCCTCGTCGATGCGCTTCGCCGGCATATCGCCTGAGATTGGCGTGGCCGAGACCCAGCAGACTCTCGTGAAGAACGGTCTGCGCTCGCTCACTCGCCTGCAAGTGGACGGACAGATGAAGTCGGCGCGCGACGTCATCATCATGGCGCTGCTCGGAGCCGAGGAGTTCGGCTTCGGCACGGCACCGCTCATCACCCTTGGCTGCGTGATGATGCGCAAGTGCTCGTCAAACACCTGCCCAATGGGCGTGGCCACGCAAGACGAGCGTCTGCGCAAGCACTTCCGCGGCGACTACCACTACGTGATAAACTATTTCAAGTTCCTCGCCCAGCACGTCAGGGAATATCTGGCCGAGATGGGATTTACCAGCCTCAACGACATCATTGGCCACACCGAGCTTCTCGAGAGGCGCGACACGTCGAAGACGTGGGCCAAGGCCACGGCCAACGTGCAGGCCAAATGGGACAGCCTCAACTTCTCGCGCATGGAGAAGAAAGAGACTGGCGACGTGAGCCTCTATTGCACCAAGACGCAAGACCATGAGCTCAACAACCTGCTCGACCAGCAAATCATAGCCGGAGCGCAGAAGTCGATACAAGACAAGGAGGAGGTTAACCTCGACTTCGCCATCCGCAACACCAACCGCGCCGTCGGTGCCATGCTCTCGGGCATCATAGCCGAGAAATATGGCGAGGAGGGCTTGCCCAACGACACTATCAACGTGCGCTTCAAGGGTTCTGCCGGACAGAGCTTCGGCGCGTTCCTCGTCCACGGTGTCAACTTCAAGCTGGAGGGCGAGACCAACGACTACTTCGCCAAGGGCCTCTCCGGAGGTCGCATAAGCATCCTGCCGCCAATACGCTCCAACTTCAACGCCGAGGAAAACATCATCGCCGGCAACACCGGTCTCTACGGGGCCACGACGGGCGAGCTGTATGTCAACGGAAAGGTTGGCGAGCGCTTCGCCGTGAGAAACTCGGGCGCCATAGCCGTCGTGGAGGGAGCGGGCGACCACTGCTGCGAATACATGACTGGCGGACGCGTCGTGGTGCTGGGTAAGACCGGACGCAACTTCGCTGCCGGCATGTCGGGCGGCGTGGCTTATGTCTGGGACAAGGACCACGACTTCGACTACTATTGCAACATGGGAATGGTGGAAATCAACCTCGTGGAGGAGACCACCTACCGCAAGGAGCTGCACGAGCTTGTGCGCCAGCACTATCTCTACACTGGCTCTAAACTCGCCCGCACGATGCTCGACGACTGGAACCGCTACATCGAGGACTTCATCCAGGTGGTGCCTATCGAGTACAAGCGCGTGCTGCAAGAGGAGCAGGTGAAGAAGCTCCAGCAGAAGATTTCCGACATTCAAAGGGACTATTGATATTGCCGGACTTTAAAATCATTAATCAATTAGACATTAAGACATGGGTAATCCAAGAGGATTTTTGGAGGTAGAACGCAAAGATGCCGGCTACCGTCCAATACATGATAGAATACACGATTTCGGCGAGGTGGAGCAGACGCTCAACTCGCGCGACAGGCAGTTGCAGGCAAGCCGTTGCATGGATTGCGGCGTGCCGTTCTGCCACTGGGCTTGTCCGCTCCACAACAAGATGCCGGAATGGAACGACGCATTGTATAAGGGCGACTGGAAACTCGCCTACGAGTTGCTCACCGCCACCAACGACTTCCCTGAGTTCACCGGGCGCGTCTGTCCTGGCCTCTGCGAGAAGGCGTGCGTGCTCAACCTCATGGAGCACGAGCCGACGACCAACCGCGAAAACGAGGCGGCCATAATAGAGCACGCCTACAACGAGGACTTCGTGCATCCGCACATCCCAACGCGCAACGGCAAGAAGGTGGCCGTGGTGGGCGCTGGCCCGTCGGGACTGAGCGTAGCCACGCAACTCAACCAAAAGGGCTACGAGGTCACCGTCTACGACGCTCGCGAGAACGCAGGCGGACTGCTGCGCTTCGGCATTCCTAACTTCAAGCTCAACAAGGCTGTCATCGACAGGAAGATGGAATACCTGAAGATGGAGGGCATCAAGTTCGAGTTTGGCGTCATGCTGGTGCCGGTGAACCCGACCGAGCCTGCCAACATCCAGAACGACAACACCCTGGACAACACCAAGAAGACCACGATAGAGCAACTCTCAAAGCAGTTCGACGCCGTGGTGGTCTGCACGGGAACGCCGCAGGCCCGCGACCTCAAGATACCCGGACGCGACTTGAAGGGCGTGTATTTCGCCCTTGAGATGCTGTCGCAGCAAAACAGGGTGCTCATGGGCGAGGAGTTCACCAAGGACCAGCTCGTCAACGCCAAGGGCAAGGACGTGCTCGTGATCGGCGGTGGCGACACCGGCTCCGACTGCATAGGCACGGCTCACCGTCAAGGCTCTAAGAGCGTGACGCAGATAGAGATAATGCCGAAGCCCGTGGACGGACCCGAAGACCCGAAGAACCCATGGCCCAACTGGCCACGCACGCTGAAGACGACTTTCGCCCACGAAGAGGGATGCGTCAGGCGATGGAACATCAACTCGCTGGAGTTTCTCGGAAAGAACGGCAAGCTGACGGGCGTGAAGGTGCAGGAAATAACGTGGGTGCCCAACCCCGACGGAGGTCGCCCACTGATGAAGCCGGCAAAGGAGCCGGAGATAATCAAGGCCGACATGGTGTTGCTGGCCATGGGATTCTTGAGGCCGCAACAGCCTGAGTTCCCGGCCAACGTCTTCGTAGCCGGAGATGCCGCAAGCGGTGCCAGCCTCGTGGTAAGGGCATTGGCAAGCGGAAGAAAAGTCGCTGCCGAAGTAGACAGTTACTTGCGAAAGTAACCAAACCTATCAATTTATATTTGTTGGCAGAGGCAGGGCGCCGGTGGGTGTCCTGCCTTTTTTATCTCCAAGTGTCGCCTTTTCGATAACATAAAACAAGAAAAGATGAACGTCAAATCGTTTTTTTCTTAAATCATGACACAACATTAATAAAAAAAACTTAACTTTGCACCAAAGACATATCAAGCAAATACAAACAACAGACATTATGAAAAAAGCTATTTTGGCATTAGCTGTCATGGCCTTGGGCTTTGGAAGCGCTAACGCGCAGACTGGCTTGGAGAAGGCTAAGTTCTTCGACAACTGGTATCTTGGCGCAAAGATTGGTGTTTCCACACCTCTCACGTTCAACCACACGTTCCCACTCAACCCCAACTTCGGCTTCAAGCTCGGCAAGAACTTCTCGCCCGTTTTCGGTGCCAACATTGAGGGTCTCGCCAACTTCGGCGACAACCGTTTCGTAACAGAAATCCCCGACAACCTGGTGCTCAACTCCAAGACCGCTGTCAAGTCGTTCAACATTGGCTTGAACGGTACCATCAACTGGACCAACCTCTTCCTCGGCTACAACGAGAACAAGGTGTTCGAGCTGGGTTCTGAGCTCGGCCTCGGCTACAGCAAGTTCTATGGCGACAAAGTCATCAGCATGAAAGACAACGTGGGCGACGACAACGACCTCACCGCAAAGACCTCAATGACCTTCACATGGAACCTCGGCGGCGCAAGCAAGCCTTGGCAGCTCTACATTGAGCCGGGCATCTACTGGGACCTGACTCACGGACCTAAGGATGCCGTGCAGATGGACAAGCGTTGCGCACAGCTCGCTATCCAGGCCGGCTTCAACTACAAGTTCAAGACTTCCAACGGCACAAACAACTTCAAGAAGATCGACCTCACTCCTCTGAACGACGAGATCAACGACCTTCGCGCTCAACTCGCACAGAAGCCTAAGGAGGTGGTGAAGGAAGTGATCAAGGAGGTTCCTGTTGAGAAGGAGACCACCAACACCGTCCGCATCGACAACCTCTTCTTCGTGACATTCCAGCAGGGCAAGTCTGCCCTCGTTCCTGACATGAAGAAGGCTCTCAACAAGATCAAGAGCGGCAGCCACGTCGAGATCGTGGGTACGGCTTCTCCTGAGGGTTCCAAGGAGCTTAACGACCGTCTGTCGCAGGCTCGTGCCGACGTCGTGGCCAGCTACCTGAAGACTCGTGGCGTCATCGTAGACAGCGCTTCCGGTAAGGGCGTGCAGGGTGTCACGTCAAACCGCCTCGCCGTGGTTTACGTCAAGTAAGAATAAGCACTTACAACCATATTAAAGCGGAGCAGACACAGTCTGCCCCGCTTTTTTTGTTTCACCCAATCATACGTTTTGCAGTGGCCGGTCTTGTGCCGGGCACTGCATTGCAAAAATATTACCGGTAAACATATTTTACAAATGGTCGTCTGAGAATCGATTTTTTTCAATCAAGCCGTCTCGTTGTCGAAATTTCGCGATTCTTGGGCAATTTTGGTAACGCATTGAAGATCAATACATTACGCTTTCAATGGTTTTCAGATGCTGCATTTCCACTTCAATGGCGTCGCCGTTACGGTGTAATCGCGATGCCGTTACAGTGCAATCGCGTTGCCGTTACGGTGAAATCGCGATGCGATTACAGTGTAACGGCGACGCCATTTGGCTACTATGGCAACAAAAATTGGCCGAAAACGCGCCGAAAGCGTTGCCAAGGGGCGCCTCCGAGCCGTTTTTCCGTTCTAAAAGCACCTGCTTCCAAGTGTTAAATTTTGGCAATAATATTTTACAATTCATCGCGGTCTCACCCTTCCCCGCACTGTCGTTTGATTGCCATTCGGGTTGCGGATGGCAAATGGCTTTGCAGGGGCGGTATGTCCAATCGGCGAAACCTACATCTTTAATAAACCAGCCACGCTGGTATAGCCTCAATAAACAATTTGAATAAACATTTCATCAAAAAAGCGATTAATAACACATATTCTTTGTAACTTTGCAAGCAAAAGAAAAAATATCTAAACACATACAGAGTCATGCTTACATTAAAGCTCATTACCGAAGAGACAGAGCGCGTGGTAAAAGGTTTGGAGAAGAAGCACTTCCCCAACGCGCGCGAAGCAGTGGAAAAAGTACTCGAATACGACAAGATACGCCGTGAGACGCAGCAGAAGCTCGACAGCAACAAGCAGCAGCAAAACAAGCTCTCGAAGCAGATCGGCGGACTGATGAAAGAGGGAAAGAGAGACGAGGCCGAGAAGATAAAGGCCCAGGTGGCCGAGCTGAAAGCCGACGACAAGGCCCTTCAGGAACTCTACGACAAGGCTCAGGCCGACATGACGCACGAGCTTCTCGACATTCCTAACATCCCCAACGACAAGGTGCCGGAGGGCAAGGACGCCACGAGCAACGTCGTCATCAAGGAAGGTGGCGTGAAGCCAGAGCTGCCTGAGGGCGCACTGTGCCATTGGGACTTGCTCAAGAAGTTCAACCTCGTGGATTTCGACCTCGGCGTCAAGATCACGGGTGCCGGCTTCCCTGTCTACATCGGCAAGATGGCACGTTTCCAGCGCGCTCTCGAGGCTTTCTTCCTCGACGAGGCACGCAAGGCTGGCTACGTGGAGATTCAACCTCCTTTCGTCGTCAACGAGGCTTCAGGCTACGGCACGGGACAGCTGCCCGACAAGGAAGGCCAGATGTATCATGCCAACCTCGACAACCTCTTCCTCATTCCTACCGCCGAGGTGCCTGTGACAAACCTCTTCCGCGACGAGATCCTCGACGAGAAAGACCTGCCTATCAAGCGTTGCGCTTATTCGGCTTGCTTCCGTCGCGAGGCCGGCTCTTACGGCAAGGACGTGCGCGGCCTCAACCGCCTGCACCAGTTCGACAAGGTGGAGATCGTGCGTATCGACACGCCTGAGCACTCTTACCAGTCATGGCACGAGATGCTCGACCACGTGGAGGGCTTGCTCCAGAAGCTGGAGCTTCCTTATCACCTCCTGCTGCTCTGCGGTGGCGACATGAGCTTCACGTCAAGCATCTGCGTCGACTTCGAGACATGGTCGGCCGCCCAGAAGCGCTGGCTGGAAGTGAGCTCAACGAGCAACTTCGAGAGCTATCAGGCCAACCGACTCCACTGCCGCTTCCGTCGCTCAGACAGCAAGAAGATAGAGCTTTGCCACACGCTCAACGGCTCGGCTCTCGCCTTGCCGCGCATCGTGGCAACCATCCTGGAGAACAACCAGACGCCGGAGGGCATCCGCGTGCCGAAGGTGCTCGTGCCTTACTGCGGTTTCGAGATGCTCGACGACAAGAACGACTAAACAGGACAGAAATCTTTATCAGGCTCTTTTTTTGAGATGCCTATATCGCCAAGGCCGGGATTTAAGAAAAAAGTCTCGGCCTTTTCTTTTCCCTAATAATATTACGACCGCCAGACAATTTTCTCAAGCTTAAAGACAATATATATGATGAAAGCGAAACTATACATAGCCGCCTTTCTCGCGTGCCTGTTGCCCTCGGCTCTGCTTGCCGACAACTACTCGCGGAAAGTGAACACCCTCATAGGAACCGACTACACCGGCAACACCTACCCTGGGGCGCAAGCTCCGTTTGGCATGGTGCAGCTCAGCCCCGACAACGGATTGCCGGGATGGGACCGCATAGCCGGCTATTTCTATCCCGACAGCACGATAGCCGGCTTCAGCCATACCCACCTCTCGGGTACAGGCGCGGGCGACCTCTACGACATCTCGTTCATGCCCGTCACGCTGCCCATGCGCGAGGCAAAGGCCCCACTTGGGGTGCACTCGCGCTTCAGCCACGCCGACGAGACGGCACATGCCGGGTATTACCAGGTGAGGCTGTCCGACTACGACATCAACGTGGAACTGACGGCCACGCCACGCTGTGGTGTACAGCGCTACACCTTCCCCACAAACGGCAAGGAGCGCATGGTCATCCTCAACCTGGCCAAGGCCATGAACTGGGACGCCACCGCGGACTCGAAGATCGTGGTGGTAGACTCGTTCACCATTGAGGGCTACCGCTTCTCCGACGGATGGGCGCGCGACCAGAAGGTGTGGTTCCGAACGCGGTTCTCGCAGCCCATGCGAAAGGTGGAGATTGAGGAGACAACACTTGAAGGCAACAAGAACGGCAAGGGCGTCGTGGCGCGTATCGGCTTCGCCACCGATGGCGCGAGCCAGATTACCGTGGCCACGGCCATCTCGCCCACGGGCTTGGAAGGCGCGAGGAAGAACCTTGAGGCCGAAGTGGGCAACCTCGACTTCGACACCTTGCGCCAGCGCGCCGAAAGCGAATGGGACAAGGAACTGGGCAGGATTGAGGTGACAGGCGGCACCGCCGCGCAGCAGACCGTGTTCTACACGGCTCTCTACCATGCCATGATAGCGCCGACGCTGCTCTGCGACGTGGACGGATCGTATCTCGGTGCCGACAGGAAGCCACACAAGACCGCTGGCTGGAACAACTATGAGACGTGCTCGCTGTGGGACACCTATCGCGCCGCTCACCCACTCTACGACATCCTCATGCCATCGCGCGCGGGCGACATGGTCAACTCGCTCTTGGCCTTCAGCAAGGAGAATGGCCGCTTGCCGGTGTGGAACATGTGGTCGTCGGAGACCGACATGATGATTGGCTATCACGCCGCGTCGGTGATAGCGGAGGCGGCACTCAAGGGCGTGCCCGGCATCGACAAGGACGAGGCGCTCAGGCAATGCGTCAAGACCGCCAACCTCGACGGCTACCGTGGCATCGGGCTATACAAGAAGCTCGGTTACGTGCCCTACGACGTGAAGGAGCCGACACTCGGCGACGACTGGTCGCTATCGCGCACCTTGGAATACGCCTACGACGACGCGTGCATAGCGGCCTTGGCGAAGAGCATGGGCAAGACCGACGTTTACAAGGTTTTCGCCAAACGCGCGCAAAACTACCGCAACGTCTACTGCAAGACGAGCACCTTCATGCAGCCGCGACGCTCCGACGGCACGTTCCAGCCGACCTACTCGCCCGACGACTACACGTCGCATATCTGCGAGAGCAACGGCTGGCACTACATGTGGTCGGTGCAGCACGACATCAAGGGCTTGGAGAAGCTCGTGGGCAAGAAGGCGTTTGCCGCCAAGCTCGACAGCTTCTTCACCTACTCGCCAAAGGCCAACGCCGAGCTGCCGCTCTTCAGCACGGGCATGATTGGGCAATACGCCCACGGCAACGAGCCCAGCCATCATGCAGCCTACATCTTCAACAAGATAGGGCAACCACACAAGACGCAGAAATACGTGAGGGAGATTCTCACGAAGCTCTACAACGACTCTCCAGCCGGCCTGTGCGGCAACGAGGACTGCGGACAGATGTCGGCATGGTATGTGCTCAGCGCCTTGGGCTTCTATCCGCTCAACCCCGTCAGCTGCGAGTATGAGCTTGGCACGCCTCTCTTCAAGACCGCCACACTGCACCTTGAGAACGGCAACACGCTCACCATAAAGGCGGAAAACTATTCGGAAGACCGGTACTTGGTGGATGGCGTAAAGCTGAACGGCAAGCGCGTAAAGGGCACGGCCATAAGCCACGACGACATCGCCAACGGTGGCACGCTGGTCTTCGAGATGAAATAATATTATCATCGTCCGAACTGATGGAAACACATCGCATGAAACTCTTAAAAGATTGCGGCATAAGGCTGTTGGCTTTCGATGCCGACGACACGCTTTGGGACTGCCAAGGCCATTTCGACGCCGTGGAGGAAAGCTATTGCCAGCTTCTCGCCCCTTATGGCAGCAAGCAAGAGGTAGCGACAAGCCTCTTCAGCACGGAAACGGCCAACATGGACCTGCTTGGCTATGGCAGCAAGGCGTTCACTATCTCGCTCATAGAGAACGCCATAAAGGTATCAGGCGGAAAGGTTGGGTGCGACACCCTGACGAGAATCATCGACATGGGCAAGAGCCTGCTCAACATGCCCGCCACGCCATTGCCGGGCGTGGCGCAAACGCTGAAAGCCCTGCGCGGCGGCAAGCAGAAGATGGTGGTGTTCACCAAGGGCGACAACCTCGACCAGGAAAACAAGTTCAAGAGGTCGGGGCTCCAGCCCTTCTTCGACGACTGCATAGTGGTGGCCGACAAGACCACACGCGAATATGAGCACCTCTGCCAGCTTTTCGACGTGAGCATCGACCAGCTGTGCATGGTAGGCAACTCGTTCAAGAGCGACATCCTGCCCGTGCTGCGCCTTGGCGGATACGCCATCCACGTGCCCTACGCATTGCAATGGAAAATGGAAAAAGCCGAGGAAAGCGGTAGCTTCCCCCGGCTCTTGCGCGCCAAATCGTTCAGCGACATCGCTGGACTCATTTAGCCAGTGCAGGCATCACTCGGCATCACGCTGGAATAGCGTCAGCCTATCGTGATGATATACTCGCTCATGAAGCTACTGCCAGGCAGCAGCTTGTTGGTGAGGTACTTGTCTTTCAGTTCGCCATCGTATTCCTCCCTGTCGGCCACACCATACCACGGCTCTATGCAGATGAATGGCGCATGCTTGCCGCATGGCGTCCAGATGCCCACGGCAGGGGTCTTGATGTCAAGCGTCACGTGGGGTTTGCCAGCCTCATCCAGCAGTTCCACATGGCGAATCTGACTGTGGTCGAAGACGATGGCGTCATCATTGAACGTGTCTTCGGTGAATGGGAAAAGGCCCTCGTCGGTAGCCACCTCGTGGTAGCCCTTGGTGAGGAAGCCCTCCTTGCTGATGAACACGCGCATGGGCTCCGGATTGTCGAAACGGAGCGCGCCTTTCAGCGGCTCGCCCTTCTTGGCGCCAGGCACCATGAAGGCCGGATGGCCGCCAATCTGGAAATAGATGGGCTTGTCGTCGGTGTTCTCCACGTGCCACACCACGTGAATCTTGTTGCCGGTCAGCTTATAGCTCACGGCAAGGTTGAAATGGAAGGGATAGACCTTCATCGTCTCCGCGTTGTCGTGCAGGCCATACACCACCTGACTGTCGCCCTTGGCGAGGAGCGTGAAGTCTTTGTCGCGGGCGAAGCCGTGGCGCGAGAGCTGATACTCCCTTCCGTTGACCCGATACGTGTTGCCCCATACCGTGCCCACGATAGGGAAGAGAATCGGCGAGCGCCGTCCCCAATAAGCGGGGTCGCCTTGCCACAGATACTCCTCTCCCCCATTGTCCTTGATGCTTAGCAGCTCAGCGCCATGCTCCGAGATGGTGAGCGTGAGCTTGTCGTTCTTGATTGTTTCCATTATTCTTGATTCTTTATTGTGTGTTATGCCATTGCATTATGACATCTGCAAAGATAACCATTTAACGTGAGTTTTGATTAATCATGACAGGTTTAATTTCGATGTTCAACGTGATGAAAGCATGATAGTAACGAGATATGGCAGAGAGTCATCACTCCTGTTTCAAAAGCCACTCTATTGCGGAACACACATGGATGCTTTTGCCATCTATCGCAACATCACGTGTCGTGGTCATTGCTATTAGCGTAAGCTTGTCGCAATGCATAAACATTACGAATATTGTATGGTGAAACTTTGCTAAAATGCATATTTTCATACTTCAAGCTTTGCTAAAATGCAAAAAACAGCATCTCAAACTTCGATAAAATGCACCTGCCATGCTATTTCATGAACGAGAACAAGAATAATCGCCATGGCTGGCAGAGAAAAAATGGTTGGCATGCGACCTGGCGCCATAGCTTTTCCCTCGTGGAGAAAAAAAAGACTGGCAAACATTCGTGTTTCTAAAGGTTTTACGCTAATTTTGCAAAAGATATCCACTTGCAGAAAGCCCGAAAGGGTGAGCGGGTGGGTGTCGCTTTTATGGAATAGAGCGTTTATCTGACGCTCATTCTTTGCGTGTCCTAACTTCGCAACTTAAGACCAAATCGCAAAAGGATGAGACAATGATGAATGCTCACGGTAGGTATGTTGTACCCTGCCGTGGGTTGTCGCGTGCGTGCCAAAGGCGTGTTCGTGACTGCCCACGTATGGGAATAATATATGCCATACGTGGGCTTTCCGCATTGTCCGTCTCTGCGATTTGGGGCAATGCGAAGGCCTGGACACGAGGGATGGGCAAAGAGCGAATCCCACGTATTCTTTTTTATAGAAGCTAAACAAACAACATATAATAAACCGTCCGAGACTTTTGGGATTCTGTCGGAACATTGACGCAGAGCCAAAGTGTACAAAGTAACATGGGATAAGGAAACGGGAGGAGTACTGCTCCACTCTCGCATTGTGGAAGGTACGTTGGGTATCTCCCCCCGTCCTGTGTTCTTTGAGGAGCTGGACTTGTTGGGGCTTGATAAACTTGGATGGACTTATCCTCATGTGGAAGAGCCGATT
>JALEJI010000065.1 GCA_022769825.1 Prevotella sp.
GGACCGCACGTTTGACAGGATTGGTTTCAATCGTATTGACGATGATGTATTCCGCAAGCTTGTAAAGGCTCGTTTGGCATATCCAACGAGCAAGGCTGCTACGGTGGAATATCTGAAAAACCACTTTGACGAAGATGTGGACCTCTCAAAAAACTTCTTAAGTCGCTATAGTTTTAATATATAAGTGTTATCTTTGCATTATAATAGCATATAAAAATAGCGAATGAAACATAATATACCTCTTTTGTTGCTCTCGGCTCTGATGCTACTTTCATTTAGTGCCTGCGACTCCGTGTTCGATATCCATCCCTACGATACACGCGTAGAAGGTGCTACCGACCTTAATACAAAGAATATAAAGCTCATAGAAGAGAGATGTTTCGATAAAGACACTATGCATATAGCCGTTATCAGCGACTCCCACCAATGGTACAAAGACCTTGAAGCAGAGATTGCTGATATCAACCGCCGAGATAGCATCGACTTTGTGATACACCTCGGCGACCTCACCGACTTTGGCTCTACACTTGAATACTCCCTTACTCGTGAGCGACTACTGAAGTTGCGCAAACCTTTCGTCGTCATGCAGGGCAACCACGACTGTCTTGGTACGGGTAACGAAGTGTATGCTAAGATGTTTGGCAACAACGACTTCTCGTTTATTGTAGGCAGAGTAAAGTTCGTAATGATAAATACCAACGCTATTGAGTACGACTATTCCGAACCTGTGCCCGACTTCGACTTCCTCGAAGCTGAGGCTACTAAAGATTCAGCATTGTTCGACCGTACTGTGGCTTGTATGCATGCTGCACCATATAGCGAACAGTTTAATAATAATGTACTCAAACCTTTCAACTATTATGTTATGAACTTCCCCAACCTCATGTTCTGCCTCTATGGTCATGGTCATCAGATAGATGAACACGACTTCTTCAACAATGGCATTATCTACTATGAGGTGGCAGCAGCCAAGATACGCAAATATCGTATTTTTACAATAACTCCTAATGGATATGCAAATGAAGTCATCAGTCTTTAAACTCCTCATGGCTGCATTTGCTCTCTTTGCAGCCATCGATGCTAATGCTATCACCCATAGCGACAGCATCCTCTGCGATACCTCCGCTCACAATGGTCACTACGACCATCGTGTCCATCGCTATCGTCAGCGTTGGTCTAATCTCATCCCTACACAGCATGTCCTCCAGTTTGCTGGCAACATGGGACTCGCTTCCATCGGTGTAGGTTGGGACTATGGCAAACATCGCCAATGGGAAACGCATCTGCTCATTGGTTATATCCCGAAATATGATTCCAAACGAGCTAAGCTCACCATGACATTAAAAGAGAATTATATTCCGTGGTCTGTATACCTTAATGATGGTTGGGAATTTGAGCCTTTGGAGTGTGGCTTGTATTTCAATACTGTGTTTGGTCATGAGTTTTGGGCAAAGCAGCCTGCAAAATATAGTAGTGGGTATTATCCTTTCTCTACCAAATTCCGCCCAAATATCTTTGTTGGACAGCGTATCACCAAGACTGTTCCCAACAATCGCCGAAGATATATCAAGAGTATCACTGCCTTTTACGAACTCAGCACCTGCGACATCTATTTCATGACTTTCTATCGTAACGGCAAAGCTGAGTTTTGGGATGTCTTTGGTTTGTCGTTGGGACTGAAAGTACAATTGCTATAAACCCAAATCGGTCATTAGGATTTCTCTGTGTCGTACGGCAAAGAGAAATCCTTTAACCCAAATCGGTCATTAGAAAAAGCTTCTTGTCATTTTCTAATGACCGATTTGGGATAAATTGCAAGATGTTTCCATGGTAAATGGATTGGCACATGGATTGCGCATTGATTGAAAGGAAATGAGCCAAATAAGGCACTCTTAATAACATGATGCGGATGAAAAGATTGGCAGAAGCTTTGTCGTTCCATTTATTCTTCGTATTTTAGTGCCGTAAAACGCAAATCGGACAAGATTATGGCAAAAATAGTGAACAAATATCCCGTGGGAATACAAGACTTCGCGACGATTCGCGAGGATGGGTATCTCTATGTGGACAAGACCAAATATATCGTGGACTTCAGAGAGAAAGGCATGCGGAACATCTTTCTGAGTCGTCCGCGCCGATTCGGCAAGTCGCTCTTCGCCTCTACCCTGCAAGCCTATTTCGAGGGTCGTAAGGAACTGTTCAACGGCCTTGCCATCGCCGATTACGAGAGGGAATGGGTGATATATCCCGTGCTCCATTTCGACATGAGCGGTGCCAAGCATTTCGACGGAGAGAGCTTGAAACATTATCTCGACTTGCAATTGGCTTCCTTTGAGGAGTTATATGGCAAAAACGAGAAGGAATTGTATCCCAACGACCGACTCGAGGGACTTGTTAAGCGTGCCAACAAACAAACAGGCAAGAAGGTGGTGATAATAATCGACGAATATGACGCCCCGTTGCTCGACGTGGTGCACGAGAAGGACAACTTGGCAACGCTTCGCCGCATCATGCAGAACTTCTACAGCCCTCTGAAGAAGCTGGGGCCTTATCTTGAGTTTGTTTTCATCACTGGCATCACCAAGTTCTCACAGCTCAGCATCTTTAGCGAGTTGAACAACCTCGACAACATCAGTATGATCGACCAATACTCCGCCATCTGCGGCATCAGCAAGACCGAGCTTACGACGGTGATGAAGCCTGACGTAGAGGCGTTGGGTGAGGCGTTGGGCATGACTTATGAGGAATGCCTTGATGAGCTGCGCAATTATTATGACGGTTATCATTTCGGTGAGCATTCAGAGGATGTATTCAATCCCTTCAGCCTGATAAGGGCACTTAACGGACGGAAGTTAGATGCCTACTGGTTCGGCTCGGGCACACCAAGCTATCTCATCAAGAGCTTGCGGAAATACCACATCAACGTGATGGACATAGAGCAGAATGGCGTGAGCGTGGACGATTTCGACGTGTCGCTTGAGAACATGACATCCGCCTTGCCATTGCTCTACCAAAGCGGCTATCTCACCATTAAGCAATACAAGCCGCTCACAAAGAGCTACCAGCTGGGCTATCCTAACCAAGAGGTGAAGATAGGCATGCTGAAGAGCCTCGCGCCCAATTATCTCTCGCCAGTGTCGGTGGACAACAACAGTCTGGTGAATGAGTTTGTGGAGCTGGTGTACGACGGCGAGATTGAGCAGGCGATGGTTCGCCTGAAGGCTTATCTCTCCAGCATCTCAAACCGGCTGAGCAACAAAAACGAGCGCGACTTCCAGACGGTGTTCTATCTGATATTCAATCTGATGGGCGCTCTCATCAAAGTGGAGGAAGACAGTGCCATAGGCAGGGCCGACGCCGTGCTCCATCTTCCCACGGCCATCTATGTGTTCGAATTGAAATATGACGGCTCCGCCGAGGACGCCTTGAAGCAAATAGACGACAAGGGTTACCTCATACCCTATTCCGCAGACGGCAAACGGCTCTACAAGGTGGGAGTGAACTATGACAGCAGCACGCGCACTATCGGCGACTGGATTATCAGGGAAGGGTAAGAACCATATTTTTCGTGTCCGCTGAAAAAAGCACATTCTAAACACGCAAAAAAGAAGCACGCTCAGAACAAGGCCAGTTCGGAAGCGTGCTTTTTATCATTTATACAAAGGGAAGGTGCGATGGACGTTGTCGTTGGTGACCCTCGCTACTTCATCGGGCGCGACGCCGTAGCACTTGGCGAGGTTCTCCAGCACAAGGCTCACGAACGCGCTCTCGTTGCGCTTGCCACGGTTGGGCACGGGAGCCATGTATGGGCTGTCGGTCTCAAGCACGACGCGGCTCAACGGCACGGCGGCAGGCAGGTCCTCACGCAGATGACTGCTCTTGAACGTGGACACGCCACCTACGCCCAGCACGAACTTGTCGAAACGGAGATACTCCTCAGCCTCTTTCCGGTTGCCCGTGAAACAATGGAACACGCCGCCGGGAAGGTCTTTCTCGTAGATTCGCAAGATATGCAGAAGCTCGTTTTGAGCCTTTCGGCAGTGGATCATGAGCGGCAAGCCCGTCTCCACCGACCACTTCACCTGTTCCTCGAAGGCGGCAAGTTGCTCCTTCTCAAACTCGCGGCTCCAATAGAAATCGAGGCCACATTCGCCTATGGCGATATAGCGCGGTTGCAGAGAACCATCAGAGGCATTGTCGACCAACGCCTTACGCATCATTGCCAACACGTCGCGCCAATCGGCACGCACCTCCTCAGGCTGCAAGCCTATCATGGGGTAGCAATAGCCTGGATAGCGGCGGCAGACATCCATGACGCTCGCCACCGACGAGGCGTCGACACCAGGAAGGAAGATGGCCCCCACCCCACTGTCCTTGGCACGCTGGATAACCAATGGCAGATCGTCGGTAAACTCCTCACCGTCGAGATGGGCATGGGTATCAACAAACTTATAATCGGGCATCGTGACAGGAGATTAATATTTACGCGACATCATTTTCTCGGCATACTGCCTCAACACCGTTTTCTTGTCATCGTCCACCTTCACGGCATCGAGATACTTCTTGCTCTGCTCAAAATAGCTGGCTATCTTGTCGAGCGCGAGCTTGTCGACCCCAATCTCGTTGTAGAGCCTCGTCACGGCCGCCACCTTCTCAGCACGGTCGAAGGTCTTTGCCGTGATCCAGCGCGTCAACTCCTCACGCTGAGCGTCGTTGGCGTGGTTGAAGGCGTTGATGAGCATATATGTCTTCTTGTTTGACGTGATGTCACCGCCAATGGCCTTGCCAAAGACCCGCGGGTCGCCATAAACGTCCAAGAAGTCGTCTTGCAACTGGAACGCCAAGCCTATCCGCTCACCGAACTTATACAGATTGTCAAGGTCTTGCTCTGGAGCTCCGGCGAGCGCGCCGCCAATCTTCAAGGCGCAAGCCAAGAGCACGCTGGTCTTCAACCGAACCATCTCGATATACTCGTCCTCCTCGACATCCGTGCGCCGCTCAAAGTCGATGTCGTATTGCTGTCCCTCGCCAATCTCGAGCGCCGTCTCCGTGAAGATGGCAAGAACCTGAGAGAGCTTGTCGGCAGCACACTGCGCCATGCGCTCATAAGCCAACACGAGCATGGAGTCGCCAGAGAGGATGGCCTGGTTGGCGTTCCACTTCTTATGCACGGTCTCGTGACCACGGCGAAGGTCGGCGTTGTCCATCAGGTCGTCGTGCAGCAGCGTGTAGTTATGGTAAGTCTCCAGTGCGGCGGCTTGCATGAGAATGCTCTCAGGGTCATCCTTGTAGAGCTGATAGGCAAGCAGCATGAGCACTGGCCTAATGCGCTTGCCACCCATGGACAGCACATAGCGTATCGGATCGTAGAGGGTTTTGGGTTGGCGATTGTAAGGAAGGCTTTCCAGGAAATGGTTGACCTTAGCCAAAAGTTCTTCTGAGCTATACATTATCAATAGATGTTTATAATACGAAATTAACAGGGATGGCAAACATCGTGCGGCAGGTGACGCCCTTGTCCATGCCTGGTTTCCACCGGGGCATCATCTTGATGACGCGCATGGCCTCGTTGTCGAGCAACGGGTCAACAGACTTCACCACCTTGGGCGACGATATGGAGCCGTCCTTGTTGATGATGAACGACACCACCACCTTGCCCTGGATTTTCTGTTGTTGCGCCTGTGGCGGGTAACGCAGGTTGCGAGTGAGCCACTTCATGAATTGCACTATTCCGCCCGGGAACTCCGGTATCTGCTCCACGGTGCGCAGCACGGTAGTGTCCTTGTCGGCCGTCACCTGCGGAAGGGCCTCCGTCACGTTGGCGTCTTTCTGCACGGCTTGCCCGTCGCCTATGACGAGCTTACTGGTGACAGGCGCTATCTTCGAGGCATTATCCACGTGGGCCACCTCCTTCACGTTTTGGGTTATGGCCTTTGATGCCGGCGCGGCCACGGCAGACACCATGTCGCGCGTGTCTTGCGGAGCCGACTTCATGGTGAGGTCCTCGGCAAGGTCGTCGAGCATGGAGTCGTCTTCCTCGGCGCCCTGTGGACGGGTGGTATATTCGAAAGCAGCGAAAAGCAGGGACAATGCCAGGATAAGTCCCAGCAGGAACCCTGTAGAACGATGGTTGTCCAAATTGGCTTTACCGCTTTTCTTTATATCCATTCAACAATGATAATAAATTTGTTCTCTACTGTAAAAACTTCCTTGCAAAATTACATCTATTCTTGAAGAAAAGCAGTAATTTTGCTGAATAATTTGGAAAAAATAAATGAGAAAGGCTTTCCTTGTCATCATGGCGACGCTCGCCAATATAGCAGCCACAATAGCGCAGAATGACAGTCAGACGGGCTACAACTTCCTGAGGTTGCCTGTCTCGGCCCATGCCGCGGCCCTGGGCGGCGACAACATCAGCGTGATAGATGACGACGAGGCCCTCATGTTCAGCAACCCGGCACTGCTCTCGTCGGTTACCGACAAGTCGCTGAACCTCAACTACATGAGCTACATGCAAGGCTCCAAGGTGGCAAGCGCGGCCTTCAACAAGACGTTTGGCGAGCGTGCCACGGCCGCAGTCTCGGCTTCGTATATCGACTACGGCAAGATGAAGGAGACCGACGAGAGCAACGTGCAGACGGGCGAGTTCTCGGCGAAAGACATCTCCATTGCCGGATATTTCTCGTACCTTCTCACCGACAGGCTCTCAGGAGGCGTGGCGGCCAAATTCATAACATCGTATATCGCCGACTACAACAGCATAGCCGTGGGCGTGGACCTCGGCTTAAACTATTATGACCCAGACCGCGAATGGTCGTTGTCATTGGCGTTGAAAAACCTTGGAGGGGAATTGAAGGCATACGATGAAGACTACAACCGCTTGCCGTTTGACATGCAGATAGGCGCCTCTAAACGGTTCACCAACATGCCCTTGCGCCTCCACGCCACGCTCGTGGACCTTAACCACCCACACTACAAGTTGGTAAACCATCTCGTGGTTGGAGCCGACGCGTTGCTATCTGATAATTTCTGGATAGGAATGGGATATAACTTCCGGCGCGCCGACGAGATGAAACTGGCAAGTGCCGACGGTAAATCGAGCAGCCACGGGGCAGGCTTGAGCTTTGGCGCCGGCTTGTCGCTGAGCCGCTTCAAGGCGTCGGCAAGCTGGAGCAAATATCATGTCTCAAGCTCAAGCCTCATCATGAGCATAGCTTACTCTTTATAAAACACAATAAATGAAAAAGATAACAATAGCCATTGACGGCTATTCATCATGCGGGAAAAGCACGATGGCAAAAGCCCTCGCCAAGAAGATTGGATATGTATATGTTGACACGGGCGCGATGTATCGCTCGGTAACGCTTTTCGCCCTTCGCAACGGCCTCTTCAATGCCGACGGCAGCGTGAAAGCCGACGACTTGAAAGAGATGTTGCCGCAGGTTAATGTCAGCTTCAAGCTGAACGCCACCACGGGCTTGCCAGAGACTTACCTCAACGGCGAGATGGTGGAGCGAGACATCCGCGGCATGGAAGTGAGCTCGCACGTAAGCCCCATAGCGGCCATACCATTCGTGCGCGAGGCTCTCGTGGCGCAGCAGAAGGCCATGGGCAAGGAGAAAGGCGTGGTGATGGACGGGCGCGACATAGGCACGGTGGTCTTCCCCGACGCTGAACTCAAGATTTTCGTCACGGCATCGCCTGAGGTGCGCGCTAAGCGTCGATACGATGAACTGCAAGCCAAAGGACAGCCTGCCGACTATGACGACATATTGAAGAACGTGCAGCAGAGAGACTACATCGACACGCACCGTGAGGTGTCACCACTGCGACAGGCTGAAGACGCGATAGTGCTGGACAATAGCCACATGACCATAGAGGAACAAGACGCGTGGCTCATAGACAAATACCAGCTCGCAGCGAAATAAGCGGCCTCTCCACCACGGGCCATTAACGGAAATAACCATTACGCACCGCCTCCATGATATTGGCTGGCGGGCGTTGGTTGTCAAGCTCGCGCTTCATGAAGTCCATATAGGGGGTCACATGCTCAAGAAACTTGTGGTAACTCAAACTCACATTCCACACACTGGCGCGGCAGCGACGCGTGCTTGAGTTGGCTGAACTGTCGCTGCTTGTCGCCATAAAGCATCTCGGCTATCGACTTTGAGCGGATGTTGCCCAACTTGTATTCCGGGAAGACAAAGTGGTCGCAGGAATACACGTCGCCATTATATTCCATTGGCCAAAAGGCGCGATGGTATTGGGCATGTTCTCAATAGTGTTCAGTGTTCCACTTACGTTCTATTTCTTCAACAAGTCAACCATGACGCGGGCGGCATTGTCGGGTGCCGACTCCGTGCCAAGCCGCTGTCTTACAATCTCATAACCAGCGAGCATCTTTTCACGGTCGGCGGTGCCGGGCAAGAGGGCAAGAAGGTGCCGCTTGATGTTGTCGACGCTAAAGCGGTCGGCGAAAAGCTCGGGCACCACCTCCTTGTCGGCAACGAGATTGACAAGGCTGATATAGTCGCACTTGATGACGTGGTTGAATCCCCACCTGATGATTTTAGGCAAAGGCGTCTCGTAGCACACCACCTGCGGCACATCAAACAAGGCCGTCTCAAGCGTGGCCGTGCCACTCGTCACCAGGGCCGCCGTGGAATGGGCAAGAAGAGGATAGGTGTCGTCGTGAACCATTAGCACGCTGCCTTGGCCGATGACCTTACGGTAATAGCTGTCGTCGATGGACGGGGCGCAAGCGAGAACGCACTGATAATCAGCTGCTACAGCCTCCGCCGATGCCAACATCGCAGGAAGGTTGTCCTTGATTTCCTGTTTCCTGCTGCCGGCAAGCAACGCTATGATAGGCTTGGAAGGCTCAAGGCCGTTTCTGCGGCAAAACTCTTCCTTGGTCTCCGAATAACCGTCCTTGAACGTCCGCACCTCCTCGGCGGTAGGGTTGCCCACATAATGAATAGGATAATGATGACGACGCTCATAAAACGCGACTTCAAAAGGCAATATGGAGAACATCTCGCTCACGTCGCGCTTAATTGACTTCACGCGCCATTCCTTCCAAGCCCAAATCTTCGGGGATATGTAATAATAAACAGGTATGGAGGTGTTCTTGTGCAGGAACTTGGCTATGTCGAGATTGAACCCCGGATAGTCGACCAGTATCACGACATCGGCCTTCCATTCCACGATGTCACGTTTGCAGAACGACATGTTCTTGAAAATGGTGGGCAGATGAAGCAGCACTGGGATGAAGCCCATATATGCCAAATCGCGGTAATGGCGCACGAGCGTGCCACCCTCCGCCTTCATCAAGTCGCCACCGAAGAAACGAAACTCGGCCTTGGCGTCGTATTGCCGCAGCGAGCGCATGAGGCGTGAGGCGTGAAGGTCGCCACTCGCCTCACCAACAATCATATAGTATCGCATCGAAGTTGCTCTAAGAACTTGAAATCAGTCACGTCGACAGTAGTCGGCGTTATTGCCACATATCCATGGTTCAAAGCCCATTGGTCGGTGTCAGTGGCGTCAGGCTCATCATTGCGATACTCGCCCACCATCCAGTAGTAATCATAACCATGGAGGTGATGACGCTTGTCTACCTCGTTGATCCACGAGCCCCAAGTCATGCGGCAAGCCTTGATGCCCTCGAATTTCTCCCTGGCAGGGAAGTTGACATTGAGGCAAGTGCCTTTGGGCAAGCCCTTGTCGAGGACCTTGCCCACTATTCGCTCAACGTAAGGCCGCAGCGGTTCAAGGTTGGCATCCTCATTGTAGAAGCACGAGGAGAACGCCACGGAAGGGATGTATTTCATGCAGCCCTCCATGCAAGCTCCCATGGTGCCACTGTAATGGCTGTTGACCGTGGAGTTGTCGCCATGGTTGATGCCACTGAGGATGATGTCGGGGCGGCGGTTCTCGCAGAGCTGGTCAAGGGCGAGCTTAACGCAGTCGACGGGCGTACCCGTGCACGACCACACCTCAGCTTCGCCAATGTCCTTCCGACGCTTCAACCTTAGGAAGTCGGCCGCGGAGAAAGCGCAGGAATAGCCAGAACGCGCACTCTCCGGAGCACACACGAGAACGTCGCCAAGGCCGCTCACGAAGTCCACGAGTTTATGTATGCCATTGGAGTGATAGCCATCGTCGTTTGAGATGAGGATAAAAGGTTTCTTTTCCATTATGCCGTACTTTTTCGTTGTTTCCTTACTCAGGATTAAAAACACATCATTAAAATGCACGGGCAAAAGTACGAAAAAAGGTTTAAAAATAGAATGTTTCACGCAAAATATGTATCTTTGCAACAAACTATCCCACATTTGGTTATTTAAGATGTGGGTAAAAGACGATAACAATGGCAAAAATCATTGCTTTAGCCAATCAGAAAGGCGGTGTAGGAAAGACCACGACCACCATCAACCTTGCCGCGTCACTCGCAACGTTGGAGAAGAAAGTCCTCGTAGTGGACGCAGACCCCCAGGCCAACGCCTCAAGCGGACTGGGTGTTGACATCTCGCAAGTGGACTGCTCCATCTACGAGTGCATCATCGACCATGCCGACGTGCGCGACGCCATCTACACGACCGACATCGACGGGCTTGACATCATACCGAGCCACATAGACCTCGTGGGCGCCGAGATAGAGATGCTGAACCTTAACGACAGGGAGAAGGTGCTGAAAAACATTCTCGACCCCTTGCGTGAGGAATACGACTACATACTCATAGACTGCTCACCTTCGCTCGGACTAATCACCGTCAACGCGCTGACGGCGGCAAACTCCGTGATAATACCTGTGCAGTGTGAGTATTTCGCATTGGAGGGAATAAGCAAGCTGCTCAACACCATAAAAATCATTAAGAGCCGTCTGAACCCGAAATTGGAAATTGAGGGCTTCCTGCTCACCATGTACGATTCTCGCCTGCGCCTGGCCAACCAGATATACGATGAGGTGAAACGCCACTTCCAGGAACTTGTCTTCAAGACCGTGATACAAAGAAACGTCAAGCTTTCGGAGGCACCAAGCCATGGACTTCCCGTAATCCTATACGATGCCGACTCGTCTGGCGCGAAGAACCACCTCGCCTTGGCAAAGGAGATAATCGACAAGAACGTGTAAAGAAACGACAATGGCAGTACACAAGAAATTCAACGCGCTTGGCCGTGGCCTTGACGCGCTTCTCTCCACGGAGAACGTGCGCACGGAAGGCTCGTCGACCATTAGCGAGATACCGCTCGACCAAATAGAGCGCAACCCCAACCAGCCGAGAAGCCTCTTCGACGAGGACAAGCTGGAAGAACTGGCCGCAAGCATAAGGGAGATAGGCATCATACAGCCCATCACCCTCAGGCAGACGGCGGAGAACTGCTTTCAGATCATAGCCGGAGAGCGACGCTGGAGAGCCTCGCAGATAGCTGGACTGAAAACCATTCCGGCTTACATACGCACCATAAAAGACGAGAGCGTCATGGAGATGGCTCTCGTGGAGAACATACAACGCGAGGACCTCAACCCAATAGAAATATCGCTTGCCTATGAACACCTCATGGAAGGCAAGAACATGACACAGGAGAAAGTGGCAGAACGCGTGGGAAAAAGCCGCGCCAACGTCACCAACTACCTGCGACTGCTCAAGCTGCCAGCCCAGGTGCAGATGGCCTTGCAGAAAAAAGAGATTGACATGGGCCACGCCCGCGCGCTCCTCGCGATAGACAGCCCATCGACACAGTTGCAACTGTTCAAGGAGATAATCAAGAACGGATGGTCGGTGAGAAAGGTAGAGGAGATGGCGCAACATCTGAAGAACGGCGAGAACATAGATTCTGGCAAGAAGACCATCAAGGCAAAGGACACGCTCTCTGAGACATTCTCCAGCCTTAGGGATCACCTGTCTGACTTTCTGGGGACCAAGGTTCAATTGACTTGCTCTAACAAGGGCAAAGGGAAAATAAGCATTCCTTTCAACAACGAAGAGGAACTTGAGCGCATCATGAACGTCTTCGACGGAATGAAGCAACAAAACGCACAGGCAGACTGAAGCCGTCGCACTACTTATGTCATTACATCACTCGACACATTATATAATAAGCATATTCACAGCGACCATTTGCATGTTGTGCTGCCCACAGCGCACGCAGGCGCAAACGGTCAACCAAAAGCACGGCAACGACACCATACGCGCCGAGAAGCTTGTGGACGCTAACATCATGGGCGAAACCGAACGGCAAAGCCAAGACGATGTGGCTAAACTGGCTAAGCCTAAACGCGACTGGGCGACATGGAAGCCAAATCCCAAAAGGGCCTTATGGCTTGCCCTCGTCGTGCCGGGAGCCGGACAGATATACAACCGCAAGTATTGGAAACTGCCAATATTCTATGGAGGGTTCGTGGGGTGCGCCTACGCTTTGAGATGGAACAACATGATGTACCATGATTACAGCCAGGCTTATCTCGACATCATGGACGACGACCCGAACACGCAAAGCTATAACCAGTTTCTGCATCTCGGCACGCAAATCACGGCCGAGAACCAGCAAAGATGGCAGGAAGTGTTCCGCAAACGTAAGGATCGCTACCGCAGCTGGCGAGACCTGAGCTTCTTCGTGATGATTGGCGTCTATGCCCTGTCGGTGGTAGACGCTTACGTGGACGCCTCATTGTCAGAGTTTGACATTTCCCCAGACCTAAGCTTCCACTTCTCCCCAGCGGTATTCAACAGCCAAGAGAACGGGCTAAACAAGTTCAACAAGCCAGCCGTGGGGCTGCAATGCGGTTTTACCTTCTGACGGAATCACCGCTGACGAAACAAAAGACATTCAATTCGCACTGAAAATAAGGATGAAACAAAAAAGACTTCTCATCATATCCACAATATTCGCGTTCTGCCTCTCGGCTAACGCGCAACAAGAAGACAAGACCGTAGTTGTCAAGGACAACGGCAAGGAAGAGAAGATAGACTTGCCCGAATCAATGACATCAGACCTCGACAGCCTGATGCACCAATACAACGCCAAGATGTATCTGCAACCAGACACCGACTGCAACATGCCCGACATCAACCCGGTGTATGAGGCGAGTGTCTATAAGGAGCGGCTCTCTAAGTTGCCTACCGTCATAGAGATGCCTTACAATGACATCGTGCAGGCCTTCATTGACCACTACACTGGTCCACTGCGGCGCAAGGTGGCGGCAATGCTCGGAGCGCAAAACTTCTACATACCCGTTTTCGAGGAAGCCCTCGAAAGCTACGACCTGCCATTGGAACTGAAATACCTTCCCGTGATTGAGTCGGCCCTCAACCCAATGGCCAAGTCAAGGGTAGGCGCGATTGGACTTTGGCAGTTCATGCTCCGCACGGCAAAGCGCTACGGCTTGAGAGTCAACTCATTGGTGGATGAGAGGCGCGACATCGTGAAGGCGTCTTATGCTGCCGCCCACTATCTCAGCGACCTTTACAAGGTATACGGAGACTGGAATCTCGTCATCGCCGCATACAACTGCGGCACCAACGCGATCAACAAGGCCATAAGACGCTCTAAAGGCGAGCGCGACTATTGGAAGATTTATCCTAAATTGCCAGCGGAGACACGTGGATACGTGCCTGCGTTCATCGCCGCCAACTACGTGATGAACTATTATTGCGACCACAACATCTGCCCGTTGACAACCAAGGAACTTCCAGCGGCCACCGACACGGTGATGGTAGACAGGGACATGCATTTCGAGCAGATAGCGCAAGTGCTCGACATCAGCGTGGAACAGCTGAAAAGCCTCAACCCACAATATCGTCGCGACATCGTGAACGGTCAGTCAGGCTACACCTCACTCCGCCTGCCATCGTCACTCATACCCGTCTTCATCGACAAAGAGGACTCCATCTGCGCGGCATCACCCAAAAACTACAAGCCAAAGCGAACCGAGGTTGAAGTGGCTGGCGGAAGCGACAACTATTCCGTAAACGACAACAAGGTGACCTACGAAGCAGCTGAGGCCGACGAGCAAAAAACAACTGCCAAGAAGACCCACCAGCGCTCGGAAAGCTCATCAAAGAAGAGCAGCAGAAAGGGAAAAGGCAAGAAGAAGAGCAAGAAGCACACGCAAAAGGCCAAGAATGTCTCAGTGCGCGAAGGCGACACTTTGAGCGAGATAGCGGAACGCAACCACACCACGGTCTCGAAACTGAAGAAGCTGAACAAGATAAGCGGCAGCAACATCAGGGCTGGAAAGAAAATCCGCGTGAAGTAAACTGACACAATACCTTGTGGGACAAACCTATTAATATTGATTGAGTATGGACGACCAGGAGCTGAAAAACAAAGAAAGAGAGCAGGCCGACAACAAGATGATAACCGACGCGTTTAATCATCTTATCGACACTTACCTGCATTCCTCTCACCGCCGCAAGGTGGACATCATCACCAAAGCCTTCAACTTTGCCCGCCAAGCCCACAAAGGCGTAAGGAGGCTATCGGGCGAGCCATACATCATGCACCCTATCGCTGTGGCGCAGATAGCGTGCGAGGAAATGGGGTTAGGCTCCACCAGTATCTGCGCGGCCCTGCTTCACGATGTAGTGGAAGACACTGATTACACCACGGAGGACATTGAGAACATCTTCGGCCCAAAGATTGCGCAAATCGTGGATGGACTTACCAAAATCAGCGGAGGCATCTTTGGCGACCACGCATCGGCCCAAGCAGAGAATTTCAAGAAGCTATTACTGACCATGAGCGATGACATACGTGTCATACTCATAAAGATTTGCGACCGATTGCATAACATGCGCACGCTCGACTCGCAACCGAAAAACAAGCAATACAAGATTTCCGGCGAGACGCTTTACATCTACGCGCCTATCGCCAACCGACTGGGACTCAACAAAATCAAGACAGAGCTTGAGGACTTGAGCTTTAAGTTTGAGCATCCTGAGGAATACGACCGAATAATAAAGAAGCTCTCCATGACGGAGAAGGAACGCCAGGACCTCTTCGACAAGTTCACAGCGCCTGTAAAAGAGTCGCTCGACAAGATGGGCTTCAAATACCATATCAAGGCGCGCGTGAAGAGCCCCTACTCCATCTGGTGCAAGATGCAAAACAAGCACGTCACCTTCGAGGAGATATACGACATCCTTGCCGTAAGGATAATCTTCACGCCAAAAGACCGCAACGACGAGATAAACGAGTGCTTCCAAATATACGTAGCGCTCAACCAGATATACAAGAGCCACCCCGACCGCTTACGCGACTGGGTAAACCACCCTAAGGCAAATGGTTACCAGGCTCTTCATGCCACCATGATGTCTAAGCAAGGCAAATGGATAGAGGTGCAGATCCGCTCCGACCGCATGGACGACATAGCCGAGCAAGGCTTCGCGGCCCATTGGAAATACAAAGAGCACGATTCCACCGACGAGGACACCGAGCTTAACAAGTGGCTGGGTACCATCAAGGAGATTCTTGATGACCCACAGCCTGATGCCATGGACTTCTTAGACTCTATCAAGCTCAATCTCTTCGCCACTGAGATATTCGTCTTCACGCCAAAAGGTGAAGTCAAGACCATGCCATCAGGCAGTACCGTTCTTGATTTCGCGTTCCAGATACACACTTTCCTCGGCAGCCACTGCATAGGGGCCAAGGTGAACCATAAGCTCGTGCCACTGAGCCACAAGCTGCAAAGTGGCGACCAGGTGGAGGTTCTCTCGTCAAACTCGCAGCACGTGCAGCCATCATGGATTAACTTTGTTTACACCGCCAAGGCTCGATCCAAGATTCAGGCAATACTCAGGCGGGACAGTCGTGAACAACAAAACACTGGTGAGGACATCTTCAAGCAATGGCTTAAAGACAAGGACATACAAGCTTCACCCGACATCATAGACAAGCTCTGCAAATATCATGAGATAAAGACTCACGAACAATTCTTCATTGCAGTGGGCAAAAAGGTGGTCATCCTGGGCGACGGCGACACTGAGGTCATCAGCGAGAAGAAAAGCTCGCCTATCTCTGGTTGGAAGAGATTCGTGCCCTTCATCGGAAAGAAAAAGAAGGAAGACAACACGCAACTCGTCAGCGACGAGCTGCTGGTGGCAGACAAGAATTTCAACAAGAAGATACCTTGCGTCATATCAGAACGCACCATCGGAATGTATGTCTTCCCGACCTGTTGTCACCCGATTCCCGGCGACGACATCCTTGGATTCATCGACAGCAAGCACCACGTTGAGATTCATAAGCGTTCGTGCACTACGGCCAACAAGCTAAAGGCCAGTTTCGGGCCTCGCATTCTCGATGCCGTCTGGGACATGCACCGCCAGCTCTACTTTGACGCGACAATAGAGGTAAAAGGCATTGACCGCAAAGGCATACTGCACGACGTGACTGAAGTCATCTCAAACAAGATGAACATTAACATCCACAAGGTGTCGTTCACCGCCGACGAAGGCATCTTCAGCGGGCAGATAGAGCTTCGGATCCATGACCGTGATGACGTGAAGACCATCATAGGCAGACTGAAGAAAGTTGACGACCTGAAAGACGTCAGGCAGATTCTTTAAGAGACAAAAAACGCTTCCCCAAAGAGAGGAAGCGTTTTTTCGTTCTATTAAAGAAGGTCAAGATGCTTCTTGATGCTTTTCAGCTCGGAGAGCGTGTCTTGCAGCAAGTTGATAATCTCCGAACTCTTGTCCACGCCATCACGGTTGTTGCGCAAATAGGTGCGTGCGGCAGAAATCTTAAAGCCTCGCACCTTTATGAGGTTGTAGATGACTTTAAGATCCTCTATATTGCGATCCGTATAGTGGCGCACCCTGTTTGTGCCGACTGTCCTTGGCTTGATATTAGGAAACTCTTTCTCCCAAAAACGCAGCGTGCTTTCGCTTACGCCGATTATCTGAGCCACTTCTTTGATGGAATAATACAGTTTCTTGTTTTTACCACTATCTGATTCCATAATTATTATTCTTTATGTCTGCAAAGATACTTAAAAATCAAAGAAATTAGTAACTTTGCAATTGTTTTCAATAGATATATTCGCAAAATAAAGGAACATAATTAAAAAAATCAAGATACAGATGATGACAGCAAATGAAATCCGCGACTCATACTTGAAGTTTTTTGAGTCAAAAGGACACGTCATCGTGCCTTCCGCCCCAATTGTGGTGAAGGACGACCCAACACTGATGTTCACCAATGCTGGAATGAACCAGTGGAAAGACATTATTCTCGGCACAAAAGACCCTAACCCATGCCGCCGCACCGATTCGCAGAAATGCTTGCGTGTCAGCGGAAAGCACAACGACCTTGAGGAGGTCGGACGCGACTCCGCCCTATCCCACCATACCATGTTCGAGATGCTGGGCAACTGGAGTTTCGGCGATTATTTCAAGGAGGGCGCTATTGACTATGCCTACGAGTATCTTGTCGACGTGCTTCATCTCGACCCCAAGGATCTATACGTTACCGTGTTTGAAGGTGACCCATCCGAGAACATAACGCGCGACGACGAGGCCGCGAAATATTGGGAGAAGCATTTCCCGAAAAACCACATAGTGAACGGCAACAAGCACGACAACTTCTGGGAGATGGGCGACACGGGACCTTGCGGCCCTTGCTCCGAGATTCACATCGACTTCCGCCCGGAAGAGGAGAAGAAGAAGGTGCCTGGAGAGCAACTCGTCAACAAGGATCACCCACAGGTCATCGAAATATGGAACATCGTGTTCATGCAGTTCAACCGCAAGGCCGACGGTTCGTTGGAACCGCTGAAGATGCACGTCATCGACACGGGCCTTGGCTTCGAGCGTCTCGTCAGACTGCTTCAAGGAAAGAACTCCAACTACGACACCGACATCTTCTCGCCAATCATAGAGGAGATTGAGCGCTTGTCGGGTCATAAATACAACCACACGTTCCCAGAGGGACACAATGGCGAGGGCGTAAACGACGAGGAGAAGGTAGACATTGCCATTCGCGTTGTCGCCGACCACTTGCGCGCCGTGGCATTCGCCATCGCCGACGGTCAGCTGCCAAGCAACGCCAAGGCCGGATACGTCATTCGCCGCATCCTCCGCCGTGCCGTGAGATACGCCTATACATTCCTCGACCAGAAAGAGGCATTCATGTACAAGCTCGTGCCCGTGCTCGTGGCAGAGATGGGTGGCGCTTACCCGGAGCTCAAGGCTCAACAAGAGCTCATAGCCAAGGTCATGAAGCAGGAGGAAGACTCCTTCCTTCGCACACTCGACCGCGGCATAAGCTTGCTGTCAGTTGACATGGAGGAGCTGAAAGCCGCTGGCAAGAAGGAACTTGAAGGCGAGAAAGCCTTCCGTCTCTTCGACACCTACGGATTCCCACTCGACCTCACAGAGCTCATCTGCGGTGAAAACGGATTTGCCGTCGACGAAAAGGGATTCGAGGAAGAGATGAAGAAACAGAAGGAGCGTGCGCGCAACGCCGCTGCCGTGGAGAACAGTGACTGGGTGACAGTGAAAGAGGGCGAGCAGCAGTTCGTGGGCTACGATGCCGACGCTTGCGACTCTCACATACTGCGCTACCGCAAGGTGACACAAAAGAAGAACGTCTTTTATGAGGTAGTGCTCGACCAGACTCCTTTCTACGGTGAGATGGGCGGCCAGGTAGGCGACAAGGGTAAATTCGTCTTTGACGACGAGACCATTGAGGTCGTTGACACGAAGCGCGAGAACAACCAAAGCATACACATCATAAAGAAGTTGCCTAAGGACATCACCGCTGACCTCCACGCTGAGGTTGACACTGAGAAGCGCGAGGGATCCGCATGCAACCACACAGCCACCCACCTTCTCGACTATGCCTTGAAGCAGGTGCTCGGTGAGCAGACAGAGCAGCGCGGCTCTTATGTCGACGAAAAGATACTGCGTTTCGACTTCAACTATTTCCAAAAGGTTTCTGCTGAACAGCTCAGGCAGGTTGAGCGCATAGTAAACAAGATGATACGTCAGGACATTCCTCTCGACGAGCATCGTGACACTCCTATGGAGGAGGCCAAGAAGCTTGGTGCCGTGGCTCTCTTCGGCGAGAAATATGGCGACAAGGTGCGCGTGGTACGCTTTGGGCCGTCGGCTGAGTTCTGTGGCGGTATCCACGTGAAGAGCACTGGCCACATCGGCTTCTTCAAGATCATCTCCGAGAGCAGTGTCGCCGCTGGCATTCGCCGTATAGAGGCTCTCACGGGCGAGGCCGCCGAAGAAGGCCTCTATGCCGTGCAAGACACTCTCGACGTCATAAAGGGCATGTTCAACAACGCCAAGGATCTTGGCAAGGCCATACAAAAGTCTATCGACGAGAACTCCGGACTCAGAAAGCAGGTTGAGCAATTCCAGGCCCAGGTGGTGCAGCAGATGTGCAACCGCCTCGTAAACGACGCCAAGGACATTAATGGCGTGAAGGTCATCAAGGCCATCGTGCCTTTCGAAGCCAACAGTGCCAAGGACCTCGTGTTCAAGATTCGCGAGCGCATTCCAGAGCACCTCGTTTGCGCAATAGGCAGCAATGCACACGACAAGCCAATGCTCTCCGTGATGTTCTCCGACGACATGGTGAGCGAGCACGATCTCAACGCCGGAAAGATTGTACGCGAGGCGGCCAAGCTCATCAAGGGTGGCGGCGGCGGCCAGCCTCACTACGCGCAGGCAGGCGGAAAGGATCTCGACGGTCTCAACGCAGCCGTTGACAAGCTCGTGGAGCTCTGCAAGCTGTAATCACACATTATTTATAGTGGACACAGGAACAGCAATATAGACTTTATATTCCAGACTTATAAAAAAATTGCCGCGCTATTCCGCGACGTTTACCCGGACATTTTCTGGCAAACGTGGAACAGCGCGGCTTTTTCGTAAGCAAAACACCATGCAGATTGACATAATATGGCTTAGAGACAACTTCCGCCAGTTCAACAAGCAATATTTTGGCGACAAGCTTCCTGAGCCGCGTTTCTTCATTGGCCGTTCAAGGTCGCAACTCGGTTCCTTGTCGTATAAGCGCGGACTCATCTTGGGCAGGCAGCTTTTCAGCCGGGGCAACTCCGCCAACGCGTTCACGCTTTCCATCAGCAACTTCTACGACCAGACCGAATACCAGTTCCGCAACGTCCTGCTCCACGAGATGATACATCTTAGCATCGCCGCGAGCGGGGTGAAAGACTCGTCGCCCCATGGTGTCGTCTTCAGAGGAATGATGGCACGACTAAACCGCGAAGGCTGGGACATACACGTGATGACAAAGATGGAAGGTGTCAAGAAAGCCTACACAGGGTCAAAGACCATTATCAGGCAATTTCTCGTGCTCGCCATAGAGACCACAAACGGCAAGCGTTACCTGTCCTCAGTGAACCCGAAGTTCGCAAGGGAAATAAACCAAAGGATTAGTGAGGCAAAAGGTATCACAGCCTACCGTTGGTACACCACAGACAACCGTTGGTTTGAGAACATGCCAAGGGTCAGGTCGCTTCGCGGACGATTGGTCGAAACCGCTACGTTTGAGAAACTGACAACCTCCATGACGCCTATACCATTCCATTAACAGAACCCTGTTTTGCCAAAATTAATGGTGCGACTCATTGCTAAGGAGATACAAAAAGCGCGCCACAGGGACCAACTATTTTAGGGTCTACTAATTAAATATAACCAACTGAAGTTCAATAAATTACCTTCCAATATATTTCCGTAGTTCACAGGAAATGATTACCTTTGGGTGTTAAAATCAACAAGAATCAACATGAAATACTACTCCCAATACCACAGTCACGAGCTGTTTGAGCTTTAAGAGTCTCTCTCGGGTTTGAGCAAGCCCAACCGCATCGTCAGCATCTACCAGCCGCACCTCCGTCCTATTGTCAGGGGCAAGGCGAAGGCCAAGGTCGAGTTCAGGGCGAAGATTGGCGCCAGCATCGTGAACGGTTACACCTACGTCGACCATCTCAGTTGGGACGCCTACAACGAATCGTCCGACCTCGCCATGCAATTGGAACTCTATAAAAAGCGCTTCGGCATGCTGCCACAGGAAGTCCAA
>JALEJI010000006.1 GCA_022769825.1 Prevotella sp.
GAATCATCACCTTACGCCTCGTTTGCAGAATAGCTACTTTTATAGCTTCTACCGCTCGATGGATGTCAGTTTGGATTATATTTTGTTCCATTATATTTCTTCATTATCAACTATTAATATATCCGAAAGTTCGACATTGAGCAACTTTGATATTTTAATCAAACACTCAACGTCTGGCTGGCTTGAATTAGTGCACCACTTTGAGATGGTTGTTTTATCTTTTCCAAGTTGCTCAGCCAGCCATAAGCCTGTTTTCTTTTTCTCAACAAGCAACAGTTTTAGGCGATTCAACTCTTTATGTGTCATAATATTTAATTTATACCGCAAAAATACTAATTATTATCAACAAACTTGCAAAAATAGCCTTATTTTTATGCTATGTTCTCAACAAGTTGAAAACTATTCAATAGTTTTATGTCTTTTCCGAGGATTGAACTACAATATATCTTTGCCTCAAAAACAGCATATTATGCCCGATACACTAACATTTACATCCGTCCATAACATCCCCGGTGCCCACGCCTCCGCAGCTTTCACCTCCAAGACATCTGAAGTCTTCAAGGATGAGCACAACATCGCGCCAATAATCATCAACGACAAGATGAAGTACATCCCATGGGAAGGTGACAACCAGATGCCGTACAATATCATCAACCTCATCGAGTCTGACGAGACAATGAGCATTTGGCTGACGCCCATCCGCAATCCTCAAAAAAAGGATAATGACGGTTCTTTGTTTATGGTAAAATATGACATAGCTGGCGTTTTTGTGTTAAAACAAGCAAACACGCGACAAATAGTTAACACTAAAATGTTAAGCAATTAAGTTAATTAGTACCTTTGCGACATGAAAAAGAAGACGATATGGACAATAGCGGTCATCATGGGACTGTCGTTCATCTTGCTGCTCTTTTTGCAACTCACGTACATACGCGAGATGGCAAACATGAAGAAGGAGCAGTTTGACGAAAGCGTGAACCGCGCCCTCTATCAAGCCTCTCGCAACCTTGAGCTGAATGAGACTTTAAGGTATCTGGAGAAAGACGTAAGGGAGACGGAGAGGAAGGAAAACAATCAAGGCAACGGTTCCGCTGGCGCGCAAAAGGACGCCGCCGACTCATCATCGCGTCGGACGGCCAACAGCTTCCGCGGCTCCAACTATCTCACCTTCCGCATGAAGATGAAGATGGACAACCCGGTGAATATGCCGAAGGCCATGATTCTCATCAACGACAAGAACTCCAACAACGCCGCGAGCCGCTCGTTGCAAGAGATCGTGAAAAACAGATACGTCTACCAGAAGGCATTGGTCGACGAGGTTGTGATGAACATGCTCTATTCCGCCTCCGACAAGCCATTGAAGGAGCGCGTCAACTTCAAGATACTGGACCAAGACATAAAGGCCGAACTGATAAACAACGGCGTGAACATACACTACCACTTCACAGTGACCACGCAAGACGGGCGTGAGGTGTATCGTTGCCCCGACTACAGCGACGAAGGCTCGGAGTTCACTTACACCCAGGTGCTTTTCCGCAACGACCCGTCGTCGAAGATGGGCGTGGTGAAGGTTCACTTCCCCGACATCAACAGCTACATCTTCTCGAGCATCAAGTTCATGATTCCCAGCGTGTTCTTCACGCTCATCCTTCTCGTGACGTTTATCATCACCCTCGTGATAGTGTTCAGGCAGAAGCGATACAACGAGATTAAAAACGACTTCGTGAACAACATGACACACGAGCTGAAGACACCTATCGCCAGCATATCGCTCGCCACGCAGATGCTCAACGACGACAGCGTGACGAAGAGTGAGAAGATGAGGAAACACCTGGTGGGTGTCATCACCGACGAGACCAAGCGCCTGCGCTTCCTCGTGGAAAAGGTGCTGCAGATGTCGATGTTCGACCGCAAGAAGTCGTCGTTCAAGAAGAAGCACCTCGACCTCAACGAGATGGTGGAGTCGATAGCCAACAGCTTCTCGCTCCGCGTGGAGCACACGGGCGGAAAGATAAACGTGGACATCGGGGCCGTGGACTCAGACATCTACGTGGACGAGGTGAACTTCCAGAACGTGATATTCAACCTCATGGACAACGCCGTGAAGTATCGCAAGACCGACGAGCCTGTCGACATCTACCTCAAGACTTGGAACGACGACAAATGGCTCTATCTCTCGGTTCACGACACGGGCAAGGGAATAAAGAAAGACGACTTGAAAAAGATATTCGAGAAGTTCTACCGAGTAGGCACGGGCAACGTGCACGATGTGAAGGGCTTTGGCCTCGGCCTCGCCTATGTGAAGAAGGTCGTTGACCTGCACGACGGTGAGATTAAGGTGGACAGCGAATACGGCAAAGGCTCTACGTTCACCATCAAGCTGCCCGTGATTCACGACGAGGACTAAACACGGTCAATGGTCTCACAACGTGAGTGACACGTTAACACCGCCGTTGGCAACATAATATACATTAATATTAATATAGAACAATAACATTAAAACAGTAAATACTATGGAAGATAAAACAAAGATTCTGCTTTGCGAAGACGACGAGAACCTCGGAACATTGTTGTGCGAATATCTCATCGCCAAAGGTTACGACGCTGTGCTCTGCCCTGATGGCGAAGTTGGTTTCCGCGAGTTTCAGAAAGACAAATACGACATCTGCATCCTCGACGTGATGATGCCAAAGAAGGATGGTTTCACGCTGGCTGGCGAGATTCGCCAAGTCAACTCGCAGGTGCCAATCATATTCCTCACGGCTCGCGTGCAGAAAGAGGACGTGCTGGAAGGTTTCGACAAGGGTGCCGACGACTACATCACCAAGCCTTTCTCAATGGAAGAACTGGTTAAGCGCGTTGAGGCCATCCTCCGCCGCGTGAAGGGCAAGAAGAACCATGAGAGCACAAAGTACAAGATTGGCAAGTACATGTTCGACACGCAGAAGCAGCTCCTCACCATCGGCCAGAAGCAAACAAAGCTCACGACAAAGGAGAACGAGCTCCTCTCCCTGCTTTGCTCCCACGCCAACGAGATTCTGAAGCGCAACGACGCCCTGCGCACCATCTGGATAGACGACAACTATTTCAACGCGCGTTCCATGGACGTGTACATCACCAAGCTGCGCAAGCACCTCAAGGACGATGACCAAGTTGAGATAATCAACATCCACGGCCAAGGCTACAAGCTCATCATCCCAGACGAGGATTAAAACAACAACGCCCGAAGCACTCCCAAACGGACACTTCGGGCGTTTTCCATGTATTGCAGGGGCGGCACCCACAGTGAACACCGTTTTTTGTTGATAATAATATTTTACAAAAGGTCGTCTGAGAATCGATTTTTTTCAACCACGTGTCTCTTTGGTCGAAATTATGCGATTCTTGGCCATTTTTATAAATCCTTAAATATCAAGCGGTTGTATTTTTTGCGGTTTTTAGGTGTCGCCGTTACGGTGTAATCGCGTCGCCGTTACAGTGTAATCGCGTCGCCGTTACAGTGCAATCGCGTCGCCATTACAGTGTAATCGCGTCGCCGTTACGGTGCAATCGCAACGCCATTACGGTGTAACGGCAAAAAATCATGGTAGAAAACGCGCTGGCAAGGCATTTTCAAGCAGTTTTTTCGCTCTAAATGGGGCTGTTTCCAAGTGTTAAATTTTGGCAATAATATTTTACATTTCAAGGTGGGAGCCTGTTGCCGTTCAGCGGATGAAGGTATATAAACGGGTGAAGCCTGCTCCCACTGGGAACAGGCTTCTATGTTTGTTTGGAATAAGTTTTGAAAATTATCTTAACGACTTATTAACGTTAAGCGTCAGCCTTCTTTGTCTTAGCTGCGTAAGCCTCAGGGCTGAGCACAGATACCGTGCTCTTGTCGCGGGCACCCTTGTGGAAGTAAACCACACCGTCGGTCAAGGCATACAAAGTATCGTCCTTGCCCTGTGCCACATTCTCGCCTGGGAAGTGCTTGTTGCCACGCTGGCGAACAATGATGTTGCCGGCAACAATCTTCTGGCCACCCCAAATCTTAACACCTAAACGCTGAGCTGCTGATTCACGACCGTTACGGGAACTGGTCTGACCTTTTTTGTGAGCCATCTTGTTTTACCTCCTGTTTTAAGCGTTAACTGATTTTACTTCTACCTCTGTGAAGTGAGTGCGATGACCATTCTTCACACGGTAATCCTTACGGCGTTTCATCTTGAACACCACTACCTTGTCGCCCTTAACGAGTGGGTTAACCACCTCAGCGACAACCTTTGCGCCTTCCACTGTAGGCGCGCCGACTGTTACGGCACCGTCGTTGTCGACGAGCAGCACACGGTCGAACTCAACAGTCTTGCCGGCCTCAACATCCTTGATGTGATTGACAAAAAGCTTTTTGCCTGCCTCTGCCTTGAACTGCTGACCGTTAATCTCTACGATTGCGTACATTTTGTTTATTATAAACGGTTTTTCCGCAAGGCGGACGACGAAATAGTGTCGCCACTTGTTTTAGCCTCCACGGACTCAAATTCTGTGCAAAGTTACATATTTTAGCTGATACGGCAATGTTTTGGCTCGTGATTTTTTCTTCTATTTCGCAATTTTATTAATTTTGCACGATGCTTAGGCAACAATAAGTAAAAATAGACAATAATGGCAATAGACAAGGAGAAAAACAAGGAGGAGTTTGAGACCCTGTTGCGCTCAACGAAGCGCGAGGGCATCGACTATGTTATCGAGGATCTTGAGAAAGGCGGATTTTTTGAAGCGCCGGCATCGGCAGGTCATCACCTCAACGTTGAAGGCGGCCTGTGCCAACACAGCCTCAACACGTGCAAGGCGGGCCTGATGATCTACGAAGGCTTGAAAAACCTTGACGGTGCCTCGGCTGGCGAGGTGAAGCGTGAGAGCGTGATAATAGCCACGCTGCTCCACGATGTCTGCAAGACCGACATCTACAAGAAGACAATAAAGAAGCACAAGAACAAGCTCGGACAATGGGAGGATGCCGAGGGATACAACGTCAGCTACAAGGACTTCCCGATGGGTCATGGCGAGAAGTCGGTGATGATGCTTCTGCTCAGCGGCCTCGACCTGCACGACGACGAGATGCTCGCCATAAGATGGCACATGGGCGCTTTCGGGCTGAACATGAACTCCTACGAGGACCAGCGGTGCTACGACACGGCAAGGCAGGAATACCCACTGTGCTGCATCGTACAGTGCGCCGACTCCATGGCTGCCGCGATTCTCGAGGTAACAGCCGGGGACCGCGAGGAGTTATAAGTCGACGGTATGCGTGGCGTTGTCGATGCTGCCTCGTGGCCATACTGGGCTTTGTGCCGAAACCAAAAAAATGCCAAACGCTGGACTGAGCGTTTGGCATTATCGATTGCCCTTGCCGGGCATCTGTTTTTTTTTGTAAGGCTTTTAATCAAGCAAGGCGGCAACAGTCGTCGGGCTTGGAACGCGTACAGCGCCCAAGCCGGGCAAGGCCCTACTCGTCGAAGTTGAGAGTGGGAGCCTTCTCGGAGCCTGCGGCAGCCTCAAACTTCTCCATCTTGTCGAACCCGAACATTCCGGCGAAGATGGCATTCGGGAAACGGCGCACCGACTGGTTGTAGGCTTGCACCGCTGCATTGTATTTCTGGCGTGCCTCGTTGATGCGGTTTTCCGTACCCTCAAGCTGTTTTTGCAGACTGTGGAAGTTCTCGTTGGCCTTTAGTTCCGGATAGTTTTCCGCCACGAGCATCAGCTTGCCAAGCGCGTTGGACATCTCGCCCTGCGCGGCCTCAAACTGCTTGAGCTTCTCGGGCGTGAGGTTGCTGGCGTCGAGCTTCACTTGACCCACCGAGGCGCGTGCCTTGGTTAACGCCTCAAAGGTCTCCTTCTCGTGCTTGGCATAGGCCTGCACCGTCTTGGCGAGGTTGGGGATGAGGTCGGCGCGACGCTGATAAGTGGCCTGCACGTCGGCCAGCGCCGTGGTAGCGGCCTCTTGCTTGTCCACCATGCCGTTGTAAGCGCCGCAGGCACCAAAGCACACAAGCACGATGACTGCCACGACAGCCAATAGTATAACATTACTCTTCTTCATAATCTTTTTTCTTTATGGTTACGTTTTGTCAATTGAAATCACGAAATTGATGTATGTTGGCGACATGCTGTTCCCTGCCGAGTTTACCAGCCACCGCCAGCGCCGCCGCCGCCAAAGCTGCCTCCGCCAAAGCTGCCACCGCCACTGAAGCCACCGCCACTGCCGAAGCTGCCGCCGCCACCAAGGAAGAATGGCGGAAACCAATCGTCGTTGTCACGATGGCGCCGTTTTTTAGGTCTCGGTTTTCGCAGGCCCAACTTCTCAAGCACATACAACACCATGAGGCAGACCGGCCGGCCAAAGCAAACGAGAAGCACAAGCATGACAAACAAGACGGCACCTCCGTCCTCGTCGTCGACCACGTCATCGTCGACCACGACCTTGCCCGTCTTGAACTTGCCGTACAAGGCCCTCACGGTGGACAACAACGCCCGGTCCACATCGTTGACCTTCATGTTCCTCACAATGCACTCACGTGCTATGTCGTCACATTCCACGTCGGTAAGGTCGCCCTCAAGTCCCTTGCCGGGGGCGATGAAATACTTGCGGTCGTTGACGGCAACGACAATGACCAGTCCGCGTCGGGTCTTCTTGTCGCCTACCCCATACTTGTTGCCAACGTCCTCCGCCATGCGGAAGCAGTCGGCGCCTTTCACGTTGTTCACCACGATAAACACCGTCTGTATGCCGCACTCCCTGTCGAGCCGCCTCAGGTAAACGTCGGCCGAGTCGAGGTCAGCGGGGCTGATGATGTTGTCGGGATCGCACACATAGCGGTTGCGGTCTTGGAGATGCACCATCGGTATGTTGTCGGCCGACCACGTGGTCGCGCTTACAGTGGCCGTGACGAAGATTGCCACGGCAATGAGCAACAGCCTGGATGTGGTATTACGCCATGCCATGCAACGCCTATTTTATCACTATCATCTTGGTTATGCGCACGTCGTTGACAGGCCGGTCACGCTCATCGGTCGCCACGGTGTCGATGTCGCCAACTACCGACAAGCCCTTCACCACCTCGCCGAAGACGGTGTACTGGCCATCGAGCCACGGCGTGCCACCGTGCGACCAATAATAATCGCACATCTCTGGCGGGAACTTCACGGCGCCATTGGTCGTGGAGTCGAGCCTTGCCTGAAACTTGGCCATGCCCTTCGGCCCATACGGGAATCCCCAGACAATGTAGAACTGCGAGGCCGACGACTCACGCTTGGGGTTCTCGGCATCGCCCTCACGAGCCGCGCCCAAGGCGCCGCGCTTGTGGAAATACTTAGGGAATCTTATTTCCGCTGGCAAGGTCCAGTTGGGCGAATAGCCACCCACTTCGGCGCCAGGAGCGGCATGGCGCGTGGTGGAATCGCCAGTCTGGATCATGAAATCGGAGATGACGCGGTGCCACAAGTTGCCGTCGTAATAACCCTCACGCGCCAAGCGGAGGAAATTGTCGCGATGACGCGGAGTCTCATTGTAAAGTTCCACGGTGATGTCACCCATCGTGGTCTTTATAAGCACCTGATGGCGAACATCAGAAGAATCTGTCTTCACCACGAGCGAATCGACAGGCGCGGCGAAAGACAGTTGGCAACACATTGCCAGTAAGCACAATATATACTTTCTCATATTTCTTTTTGTCCTATTCCTTGACAGTCCAAAATTACGAATTAATATTAACAACATTGCTCCTTTCATTCCCAAAAGTAGTAAAATTATAAAATAATAAGATTTTGGCCATGCCATTGCTTTGCCATTAACTCATTATTCACTAATTTTGCAACATATTATTATAAAACAATAAAGGCATATAAAACAAGACATAGAAATGAACAAGAAGGTTCTTATCCCATTAATTGTTGTCATCATCCTTCTGCTGGGTGGTATCGGAACGCTTTATTACAACCTGCATAAACAACGCGCTGAGAATGCTGAGATGGAGCAGCTGGCCGCTCTCGACAAGAAGGAGATGGAGAACGAGTACCAGCAGTTTGCCAACCAATACAGCGAGATGAAGACGCAAATCAACAACGACTCCATCGTCAAACAGCTCACCGCGGAACAGGAAAAGACCCAACGGCTGCTTGCCGAACTTCGCAACACCAAGAGCACCGACGCTCGCGAGATAGCCCGCCTGAAAAGGGAGCTTGCCACTGTAAGGGCCGTGCTCAGGAGCTATGTCATACAAATAGACTCGCTGAACCGCGCCAACCAGCATCTCACGGCAGAGAACAACCGCATACGCGGACAATATGCCGAGGCTAACAGGCAGATTGAGGGCTTGAGCACGGAGAAGGCGTCGCTCTCCGAGAAAGTGGCGATAGCGGCACAACTCGATGCCACGGGCATACAGATGACAGCTCTCAACAAGCGCGGCAAGGGCACCGACAAGCTGAAGAAGGCAAAGAAGTTCTTGGTGAGCTTTACCATAGCGCGCAACGTGACGGCACAAAGCGGCATGAAGACCGTGTATGTCAGGGTGACCACGCCGACAGGCGCATTGCTCGGAGGCGCGGGCAGCTTCAATTATGAGAACCGATCGCTCTCTTGCTCGGCTAAACGCTCCGTGGAATACAATGGCAAGGAGACGCCGATGAGCATATACCTCGACATAAACCAGACGCTTGAGGGCGGCACGTTCAATGTCAGCATCTTCGCCGACGGCAACATGATAGGCAGTCGCCGCTTCTCGTTCGATTAAGCTGAAGAGGCCGTCAACTCATCATTGCATTCATGGTAGCATATGTAAATAATATTATATGGGCAAGCTAAAGATAGGCTTTATTCTCTTCTGTTGTTCTGGCTGTTTCTCGGCTTCCACGGCACAAAAGGCACTTACGCTCGACAGTTGCCGTGCCCTTGCGCTAAGGAACAACAAGCAGCTGCAGGTGGCTCGTGTCAACAAGGAGATGACGGGGTATGCCAAGAAATCGGCACGCACGCAATATCTTCCCAAGGTGGACGCCGTGGCTGGTTACAGCTATTTCAGCCATGAGATAAACTTGCTGAGCAAGAGCCAGAAAAACGAGCTAAACAATATTGGCACCACAGGCGTGGGAAAGCTGAACGGCGACTTGGCCACGGGCATTGGCAACCAGTTGCAGGAATTGGTGGGCAAGGGAGCCATAACGGCGGACCAAGCCCAGCAGGTGGGCAACATCATGCAGCAATTTGCCAATGGCCCCATGGCGCAATATGCCGCCGGGCTGGGCAACACCATCGGCCAAAAACTTGTTAACGCCCTTCACACGGATACCCACAACATTTTCGCGGGCTCCATATTCGTGCGCCAACCTATATATATGGGCGGCGCGATAACGGCTGCCAACCGCATGGCTGACATTGCCGAGGAAATGGCAGACGACAACATAAGCCTGAGAAACCAGGCTACACTATATAGCATTGACCAGGCTTATTGGCTGGTAGTGTCACTTCGCCAAAAACAAAAGCTGGCTTACAGCTTCCGCGACCTCGTGAAGAAGCTCGACAGCGACGTTAGCAAGATGATAAAGCAAGGCGTGGCAACAAGAGCGGACGGGCTGAAGGTGAAGGTGCGTGTCAACGAGGCTGACATGCAGGTGACGCAAGTGGAAGACGGTCTCGCCTTGGCGAAGATGCTGCTTTGCCAGCTTTGCGGACTGCCCATGAACGATGACATCACGCTTGCCGATGAGAACAAAGACCACATAGACACCAATGCGCCGGTTGTGGCGGAAAGCTATGAGCCAAACGACAATTCAAGCGACCGCCCGGAGGTGAAGCTCCTGCAGAAGTCTATCGACCTGGGCGAGGAAAGCACGAAGCTGGCGCGCGCCGCACGCTTGCCACATGTGGCTTTCACTGGCGGCTATTCCATAAGCAACCCTAACGTGTTCAACGGTTTCCAGAAAAACTTTTCTGGAGTATGGAATGTCGGCATCATGGTGCAGATGAACGTTTGGGACTGGAACGACATTAAATACAAGGTGCGCGCCGCAAAGTCGGCCACAAGCATGGCACGCCTTGAGCTTGCCGACACGCAGGAGAAGATAAACCTGCAAGTGGCGCAAAACAGGTTCAAGGTGAAAGAGGCTCGCAAGCGACTTGCCATGGCAGAGAAAAACATCGCCAGTGCAGAGGAGAACCTCCGTTGCGCGCAAGTAGGGTTTAGGGAAGGCGTAATGGAGTCGACCGACGTGCTTGCCGCGCAAACCGCTTGGCAGCAAGCGCAAAGCCAGAAGATAGACGCGCAGGTCGAAGTGAAGCTCGCGCAGGTAGGCCTGGAAAAAGCGTTGGGAATATTACAATAGATAGTTTACAAACATTAGCATAAATACCAATAGGAATGAGCGCAAAGAGCCAACACCAAAACATACTTCTTGCAGTGATGGGATTTTCCATTGCTGTTTTAATAGTCGCAATCATAGGCTTCTTCACTTTGGGCAAGACCGATGAGGTCATACAAGGTGAAGTCGAGGTTGGTGAATACCGTGTAAGTTGCAAGTTGCCAGCCCGCGTAGTGGAGATTCGCGTCAAGGAAGGCGACTTCGTGCACAAGGGCGACACCCTCGCCATACTTGAGATACCGGAGATGAACGCACAAGAGAAGGTGGCGCAGTCGACAGAGGCGGCGACACAAGCCCTTAGCAACCTTACTGAGGAAGGCGCGCGCCGCGAAGCCATACAGAGCGCGCGGCAACTCGTGGTTCAGGCAAAGGCCGCAACCGACGTGGCCAAGAAGACCTACGACCGCATGCAGAACCTTTTCAGCGAAGGCGTGATGAGTCAGCAGAAACGCGATGAGGCCAAGGCCGCGTGGGAAGTGGCCTTAGCTCACGAGAACGTCATGAAGAGCCAATACGAGATGGCCAAGAACGGAGCGAGGACAGAGGAGAAGAAAGCCGCGCAAAGTCAAGCCAATGCTGCCAAGCACGCTGTAGACGTGGTGCGCTCTGTGCTGAAAGAGACCGTGCAAGTGGCTGCCGTGGACGGCGAGGTAAGCGACATATACCCGAAGGAAGGCGAACTTGTGGGTATGGGATCGCCCATACTGAGCATATCCATGATGAAAGACATGTGGGGAACGTTCAACGTGCGTGAGGACCAGCTCAATGGCTTGAAGGTGGGCGACACCTTCACGGCTTTCTCGCCAGCGTTCAACAAGGAACTGAAGCTGAAGGTCTTCGAGATAAAGGACGAGGGCTCCTATGCCGTGTGGAAAGCCACGAAGAGCAACGGTCAATACGACCTCAAGACCTTTGAGGTCAAGGCGCGTCCAATCAACCCGTTTGACGGTCTGAGACCAGGTATGTCATTGATAGTGAAGAAGTGAGCCTAACAGAAATCATAAAACGCGTCTACCACATTTTTGTCCGCGAGTTGGTCATAATGTGGCGGCATCCCATCTACGGGTTTTGCACTATCGTGTTTCCTGTCTTGGTGATGGCGTTCTTCACCACATTGATGAACGAAGGCGAGCCAGTGGAGATGCCCGTTGGTGTTGTGGACCAAGACAACACCCATGTCAGCCGTGCCATGATACGGCAACTCGACGCTTTCCAGACGACACATGTCGAGGGGCATTATGCCAACATGAACGACGCGCGAGAAGCCATACAGCAAAACAAGATATACGCTTTCTTGCTCATTCCCAAGGGCACGACCGACGAGCTGCTCAATTCGGAGCAACCCAAGATATCGTTCTATTACAGTAACGTCACGCTTGTGGCTGGCTCGTTGCTCTTCCGCGACTTGAAGACGGTGTCAACGTTAGGCTCCGCGGCGGTAGGGTCGGCAAAATTGTCGGCGCTGGGAAAGACGTCCAAGGAAATAAGGACTTTCCTTCAACCGATCAATATCGACCTCCACATGGTTGGCAACCCATGGGCAAACTATAACATCTACCTAAGCACGGCGATGGTGCCCGGCGTATTGATGGTTTTCGTCTTCCTGCTCGCCCCCTATTCCATCGGCACGGAGCTGAAGTTTCACCGTTCCAAGCAATGGATGAGGATGGCTGGCAACAATGTACATGTCGCTATCGCGGGAAAGATTCTTCCACAGACGCTTCTTTTCACCTTGATGATGTGGTGCTTTGAGTTCTACATATTCTATGGGCTTGGATTTCCGCACCCTGGTGGCGTGGTGCCAATCATGTTGCTGGGTTTCCTTTCGGTCGCCGCATGCCAGTGTTTCGGCATTTTCGCCTTTGGCCTCATGCCGTCGCTCCGCATGGCCATGTCTATATGTTCGCTGTGGTCTGTCATCAGCTTCTCGGCCTGCGGCGCCACGTTCCCGGTGTTCGCCATGGACTCCATGATACAGTCGCTGGCACAACTGTTCCCCTTGCGACATTACTACATGATATATCAGATGTGCATATTCAACGGCTATCCTTTGAGCTATGCCTGGTTCCATTTCATGGCATTGGCCATCTTTATATGCCTTCCGATATTCACAATCAACAACATCAAGAAAGCGATGCTCGTTTACGTTTATATCCCTTAATCAATGAAGAGAGACAGCCTGTTTTTCAGAATCAAGCAAGGTATACAAGACACCTGCTACATCATGGTGGAAGAGATACGCAACGAGTTCCGCGATGAGGGGTTGCTCATCTTCTGCGTTGTCGTGCCGTTGTTCTATCCCCTGCTCTATTCGTGGATATACAACAACGAAGTGGTGCGCGACGTGCCTGTGGCGGTAGTGGACCTCAGCCACAGCAACGCCTCACGCGAGTTCATACGCATGGTGGACGGCAGTCCTGACACAAAAGTAGCTTACTTTTGCGCGTCGCTCGACGAGGCAAAGGAGCTTACTGGCAAGCAGCAAGTGCATGGAACCATTTTCTTCCCACGGGATTTCGAGACAAAACTAAGACGTGGCGAGCAAGTGAACGTCAGCGTATATTGCGACATGAGCCTCATGCTCACATACAAAGCCATATACCAAACCACTCAGGCCGTGGCCTCGGAAATAAATTCCGGCATACAAATCAGCCAAAGCACGGGGTTCACCAACCGTGACGATGAGATAACCACCAAGCCACTCGACTTTGACGAGGTGCCCATCTTCAACACCACCTCAGGCTATGGCAACGCCATCCTGCCCGGAGTGCTTGTTCTCATCTTGCAACAGACGTTGCTCCTTGGCATCGGGCTCTCGGCAGGCACGGCGCGCGAGAAAAACAGGTATCAAAATCTCGTGCCAATAGAAAAGCACTACAATGGCATCTTCCGTATAGTGTTGGGCAAGAGCGCGGCTTATTTCGCTTTGTACATGGTCATGGCGGCCTACATAACCCTTTGTGTGCCAAGGATGTTCCATTTCGTGTCACTTGTCACGGCACAAACGCTCATAGGACTGATGGTGCCATTCCTGCTTGCGGTTATATTCTTTGGCTTGACAATGTCGTGCCTTGTCAGATACCGTGAAAACGTGATGCTTCTTGTGGTGTTCACGTCGGTGCCTTTGCTTTTCATGACCGGAATAAGTTGGCCCCAATCCAACATTCCTTGGTTTTGGGAAGCGTTCTCATGGATTTTCCCTTCCACCTTTGGCGTGCGCGGATTCCTGCGCATTTCGTCAATGGGCGCCACGTTGCCCGACATAAAGGTGGAATACCAAGCCCTTTGGATTCAGGCTCTCGTTTATTTCTTCACGGCGTGCATTGTCTACCGCTACCAAATCATACTCTCGCACAAACGCGCGAGGGCAAGACTCAAGCAAATGAAAGAGGGTAAGGCTGCCACGCAATCACATGGCAACGGCCTTGGCCAAGGCTCCACCAGCCCATACGAAGATAAGGCCAAGGGCGAAACTGCCAACAAGGTAAGCGAATAAGCAAAGATAATTTTGGTCGTTGGCCAACGACAGGTTCTCGTTCATGAACGTGGAGAACGTGGTAAGACCTCCGCAAAAACCCGTGGTGAGAAACAACCGCGCCTGAGGCGAAAGCCACGACAGCGTTGACGGAATATTTGAGACAAAGCCTATCAATAAGCAGCCAAGCAGGTTGACTATAAACGTTGCAACAGGAAACGAGGTGGCAAACAAGCCACCTACGAGTTTTGACACAAGGAAGCGACTGCCTCCACCAAGGAAGCTACCGCATCCGACGATGAGGAAATCTCTCAGTATATTCATGTTTTTATTAGATAATGTCATTTCAATGGCGCCCTGAAATCACAGCCTTCTTTCCAACGCGAGCAACCGTAAGCCGTATTGCCCTTAATGACATGGCCTTGCTTGCACTTAGGGCAAACGTCGCCCACTTTTATGGTTTTTGTCTTTCTTGTTGACTTCGTGGTCGATTTCGAGGCAGACTTCGTGGTTGTCTTCTCTGCTGACTTCTTAGCCTTACCACGCGGCTTGTCATCATCGCCATAGACAATCAGCTGACCAGAACTGTCGTGCATCACGTCGCTTACTATTCTCGCTACCTGGGCCTTCAGTTCGTTGATGAACGTGGCCGCGTCATATTTGTCTTGCTCAATCTCACGAAGTTTTTTCTCCCAAATGCCAGTCAGCTCAACACTCGTAAGCAACTTATCGTGAATAGTGTCAATGAGTTGGATGCCCGTTGGCGTGGCAACGAGGTTTTTCTTTTCCCTGCGAATATAATGCCGCTTGAAGAGCGTCTCTATTATGCCAGCGCGCGACGAAGGCCTGCCAATGCCGTTTTCCTTCATCGCCGCAGAAAGCTGCTCGTCGTCAACAAGCTTGCCGGCTGTCTCCATCGCCCGCAGGAGCGATGCCTCCGTGTAGTGCTTTGGCGGCACCGTCATCTTCTCGGTCAGAGTGGGCTTATGCGGCCCCGTCTCACCCTTGACAAAAGACGGAAGAATCTTGTCTGCCGCGGCGTTTTTGGCAGAGGAATCGGTTATCTCGTCCTTGCCATAGACGGCACGCCAGCCTTGCGACAATATCTCCTTGCCCGAAGCCTTGAATTCCACCTTGTCCACCTTTCCCATGACCGTGGTTGTAGAGAACTTGCAATCGGGATAAAACACGGCTATGAAGCGCCTGGCTATCAAGTCGTAAACTTTCTTCTCCACGTCGGTCAGTCCTGTGGGCACTTGCCCCGTGGGAATGATGGCATGGTGATCGGTCACCTTTGACGTGTCAAACACGCGATTCGTCTTTGGCAAGGTCTTGCTTATGCTGGCAAGGTTCTTTATCATCTCAAGATACGGCTTCTTGCCAGCCTCGGCATATTGGCTGACACCGTTTAATATGCCTGGGCATTTAGGGTATATGTCGTCTGAGAGATACTGTGTGTCGACACGCGGATAAGTGGTGAGCTTTTTCTCATAAAGGCCCTGGATGAGGTTGAGCGACATCTCGGCCGAGAAGCCATATTTGCGGTTGAGGTCCACTTGCAACGAGGTGAGGTCATAGAGTTGCCTGGCAGGTTCCTTGCCTTGCTTCTTCTGCACCGACACTATCTCAAACGGCTTGCCTTCAATTAGCGAGAACGCCTCCTGCCCTTCCTCTTTGGTAATGAACTTTCCCGACGTGGCTGTGAAAAGCGTGTCACGGTAGACGGTTGAAAGCACCCAATAAGGCTCTGGTTTGAAATTGTCTATCTCCTTCTGGCGCTTCACTATCAGCGCAAGCGTGGGTGTCTGCACCCTGCCAATTGACAGCACTTGCCCCGTGCGCTGTCTGTACATCAAGGTGTACAACCGCGTGCAGTTCATGCCAAGCAGCCAGTCGCCAATGGCACGGCTAAGGCCTGCGAGATAAAGCCTTTCATATCGCTTCTCCTCCTTCAAGTTGGCGAAGCCTTCACGTATAGCCTCATCTGTCATCGACGAAATCCACAATCGCTTCACAGGGCATTTCACGTGGGCCATTTGCATCACCCAACGCTGAATCAGTTCTCCCTCTTGCCCGGCATCGCCACAGTTCACTATCTCATCGGCGTTGGCATACAGCTTCGCAATGGTCTGAAACTGCTTCTCTATGCCACGGTCTGGAATAAGCTTCAGCCCGAACCTATGTGGTATCATTGGCAAGGCCGCCAACGTCCAATAGCGCCAATTGCCTTCGTAGTCGTTGGGCTCTTTCAGTTCACAAAGGTGACCGAAAGTCCACGTCACTTGGTAACCGTTGCCTTCCATGTATCCATCGCGTGAGGTGGTGGCCCCAAGGATTCGTGCTATGTCACGAGCTACGCTCGGTTTCTCTGCTATACAAACTATCATTAGTCTTCTCTTTGGTGCAAAGTTACCAAAAAACGGTGCACTGGCAAAAGCGCGAGATTAATAATGTGTGGAATCATCTGTGTATTTTATCCCAAATCACTTCATCCTTCCATATTTCATTTCCACGCCATCTTTATCATACTGCTTTCGTTTGCCGATTGGTGGTTCTGTAAGAGTGACGCGCACGACGGCCGTTCTGAATAGAGAACAGGCGACGCCTTGGTCGAAAGCATCCATGTGTTGAGGAAGGAAACGTTCGCAAACCAATCTGAGGCCATGAACCTTCTCCGCGTCGTCAGTCACGGTTTCCGCCTTGCCAAAAGCTATTGCTGACTTGTATTGCAGGGTGAAGCTGCCATCTTTCGGGCCCACCGTAGACATGCAACGTGTCACGGCCGAAAGGCAGACATCGGGGTGAGCCTTTATGGCCTCCAACTTCTTGCCTTCCAAGGCTCCATGAAAATACCAGTGGACATCGTCGTCCGACGCCAGTGAAAGAGGCAAGCCGTAAGGTTTGCCGTCTTCGTCGATGAAACTTACTGTTATATATGGAGCCTTGTGCATTACTTCCAATGCCCATTGGCTATCCATGGCTCTGGATTCCTTTCTCATTTTTTTAATCCTTTGTACTTAAATACTTTAACCATATCCTTGTCGCCACCTACGAGCTGGCTACATTTATTCAACATACCTGTATCGACGAAACCGCATTTCTCCATGACTCTTCCTGATGCAGGATTGCCTGTAAAATGGTCTGCCCAGATGTTTTCAAAATGCTTCTCGTTGATGCAGTAGTCGAGCATCAGCTTCAAGGCTTCGGTGCAGATTCCCTTGTTCCAATAAGGCTTTCCTATCCAGTAGCCCACCTCGCAGTCGTTCTTGCCGATAGGGATGTTGCTGGTGGTGTGGGTGTAGTAGCCGATGCAGCCTATAGCCTCGCCAGTCTCTTTCAACACAATCGCCCATGTCGTGTCATTATGGAAGAATGTCTGGATTATCTCCCGACTTTCTTCTACAGATTTATGTGCTGGCCATCCCGCACGAGGTCCCACGTCTGGGTCTGAGGCGTACTTGAAGATTGCCTTTGCATCCGATTCCTGCCAATGGCGAAGTAAAATTCTTTCTGTTTCCATTAATTATTTCAATGTTTTGCAGTCTATCTACTATGTGCGCTTACCCCAGCCAGTCGGTAAAGATAAGAATACATTCGTGCACCTTCTCAAAGAATCTGCCTATCCGTTGCTTAATGCCTTTCCAATAAATCCCATTCCTCATAGTAATCATATATGTTTCGTTCTTTATATTTTTAACGGTGGATTTCAAATCCGGCGTAAAAAAGTCTAACTTTATCCGTTGGACTTAAATAATCTTGATGTTATATCTGCCTTTTTATGTATCGAGCCAGTCCGTAAACATATCTGCGGCAGCCTGGGCGATAGTGGATCAGGCGGTCGAACCACGCAAGATGTTTATTGAATAGGCGAACCGTAACTCCTACATAGACCATGGCGAAGAGCGTTCCGATGCCCACAATCTCCCATTTCCATGAACCGAGAAGTAGAAAACAGAACAAGACGGCCAAGACCACGAGCGTGATGTCCACCCGAATCTTGGCTTTAGGGAATGGCCAGCCGGTAACCTTGTGAATGGCAATGGAAATGCCCTCGCCAGGCATGGTTACTGAGCCGCACTTCACCTCCATGGCGATTCCGAAACCAAGGATGGTGCAACCGGCTATCTGCACAAGGGCATTGACCAGAATATTTTCTGAAACCACCCACTCCGTAAGCACCATGTTGAGGTCTATGAGCATTCCGAAGAAAAAGCCGATGACGAGCTGGAAGAGTTGCACCCACTCGAAGTTTCTTCTCAGAATCAGAATCTGCAGCACCACGAAGATGGCGTTCATCATGATGGTGTAGCCACCGATAGTCCATCGGGGAATGTAGTCAAGAATAGTTCCTGCCGAAGCCATCACGTAAGGGATGGTGGAAATAACGCTTGAACCTAACTGGCTTCGCACACATGCTGCGACTCCGAAAGTCATTACATAGAGCGAAACGAGCAGTAGAATATGCTGCCATACAAAAGATATAACTTCT
>JALEJI010000023.1 GCA_022769825.1 Prevotella sp.
TTTTACTTTGGCGTTTACGTTAGAATGTAGTATCTTTGCAATTGTAATTCGAACTAAAAATGGAGGAATAAAGGTATGGATACAACAAAGTTAACAAGAGAAGAAGCGTTGCGTCGATGGAATGCTTCTAAGGAAACCAAGCGTAAGATGGTTGAAAAGCTAGAAACCTTGGTAAGAAATAGCTGTCTTGAATGGGGAGATTTGGAAAATCTAAAGTAGTACATGATGGAAATGGTTATTGTTGACGTTGCGTGGTGCGACAGAAATTATGGTGGTTCTCTTGGTAGTAATGTACCAGGAGCGGTAGTTCTTACAGCGCCAACCTTTGAAGCTTTGCAAAAGGAGGCAAAGGAAAGCCTGGAGTTTCATGTTGAAGGCCTTATGGAAAATGGAGAAGATGTTCCTGAATGGCTGAAGAATGGAGATTATGAGTTTGTGTACAATATTATAAGGTAGTAGTATAAAACAAGACCCGATAGCTTGATGAATCAGAGGCTACCGGGAATCAACGCTACAAAGATAGTGCTTTTTCTTGTTATAACCAAGTAAATGAACGAATTTTTATGGAATATTTAGAATTTGAACGAATCTTGTCTGAATAGAATTGCACACCATGAACCTATCTGTTTCAGGCTTCATGCATCAGAAATAGATACAAGTTGCATCGTCAATGAATACCAGAAAATTCAGACTTTATTTTCGTGGATGGGTATTGATTCACGTTCAATGCTTTATGGGCTTGACCATGTGCAAAGTGTTTGTGCCAAGATAAACAGTTTAAAAGAGTAATAATAGAGCCAGGTTATGAACAACGACAAGAATGACTTTTTCCTCCATTCCAACGAGGTGAACCACATTGCCAAAACAAATGCTCTATTTTGCTATTTTTTGCCTTTTTAGGCGTTCTTTTATAGTAAAAAATATGGCTTCTACTGGATTTGGAGTGATGGTTTACTACTAATGAAGGCAATACGGCCTCTGCCTTGTATTAATCCATGACAGACGCCATTCGTCTACGTAGAATTGTAAAATATTATTGCCAAAATTTAACACTTGCTGGCAGGTGATTTTAGAGCGGAAAAAGGGTATCCTTCTGCCATTTTACAATGCCGCCAGTCGGTTTTCGGCCCAAAATCTTTGCCATTACACCGTAACGGCGATGCCATTTCACCGTAACGGCGACGCGATTACACCGTAACGGCAACGCGATTACACCGTAACGGCAACGCGATTACACCGTAACGGCGACGCATAATCAGCGTATCGGCAACGTCTGAAAACCATAAAATTCACAACCTGCTAATAATCAAGTTTTTACTAAAACATCCCATAATCGCGTCATTTCCACGCAAGCGACGGCTTGGTTGAAAAAAATCGATTCTCAGACGACCATTTGTAAAATATTTTGATATGCATTATATGCTTTACAGGGGGCGGCCACTGTGCCCGTCCGCGTCACGAATGGCACAATGCCTCGTATTTGCCAATGCGTCCACGTTGGTTGCTAATCTACAAAGCCTACATCTTCAGAGAATCTTTGCAAACCACGTGAAATAAACACACATATAAATGTCGTTATGAGTCTGAAGAAAAAAAGCGAGGATGCAGCCCCGCTTTTTTCTATTCGTCTTTATCCCCTGTGTTCAAGATGATTGTGGTCACGCCTATGTTGAACACGGTGCCATTGTCCAAGGCTCGCCTTTCACGCGAATCCATACGCTCTCCATTGACAAACGTGCCATGATTTGAAGGCCCGTCGCGGAGCACGAATTTCAGTTGACCACGCTTGTTTCGCGACACGTTGATTACGCAATGCAGCAAGTCCATCGTCAAATCGCCCGTTTCTATTGGCATCGTGATGTTGTTACCCTTCATGTATCGGCCTATGGTGTTGTCGCCCATCTGCAATGGCAACACTTGCTTATAGCAATAATCATTCTCTATGACGGTTATGCTCCCGCATCCCTTGTCATTGGCCTTCGCGTCTTCCTCCGGGTTTTCATCATCCTGTCGCGGACGCACTTTTGACGTGCCCAGGCGGATTCCGAATTGCTTGCCACAATAAGGGCAAGTGAAAATCAAGGTTGAAGAAGAATTATACTTGGTCTCATCGAACGTGATGAACTCGTCACATTTTGGGCAACGTACTCTTTTCATGGGAAATGTATTAAGACTAAATATCAGCCTACAAGGTCGTGTTTACAGCTCCACGACCCAAGCTCCGGAAAACTCTTGGTTGGCGCGAAGCTTCCGAAGATAGTTCATGGCTTCTTCGTGAGTAGGGAAAGAACCCATCACGACTTTGACATGGCCGCGCTCATTAACACGCGCATCCTTGAAGCCTCGACGGGTCAACTCCGCCACATAAGCCTCCGCGTTGGTCTTGGAGACTCGACTTGCTACCACGATAGAGAAGCGGGCTTCAGTTTTGGTCTCCACTTTTAGCGTATTGCTTGAGCTTATGGCTTCATTTTTCTGATTATCAACCTGTTTAGCTACTTGTGAGCAACTTTTTATTGCGTTCTCCACATTTTGCCTTCCCATGGTCATCTCGTGTGGCATGACACGATTGAGCAAACGGAAGTCGATGTTGTTGCCAGCCATTTGCGCGCTGTTGACAAGTGGAGATGGAATGAGCAAGAACAGTATTGCGGCAATGCACGCTACGGCTACATTGCGCCAAAGGGCTATCACGCGCTGTGTATGCCTCTTGTCGTAGTCGTCAATGTCGTTTACATCCGCGCTGTCCGCGTCAGCCACTTGTCGCTCAGTGTTTACAACGGTCCACGGCTTGGCTGCCATGCCGCGCAGCTCATCCAAGGTCTTCATGCCGAAACTGTCGAGGCCATAAAGCTCTGGGGTGAGTATGCCCGCCTTGCAAGGTGTGAACTCGTAATTGCCCTCCGCATTTACGCAAACCGTGCCTATGCCATTGAATTCATAGTAACCGTCGGTGGAAATGCGCTCTTTCAATTTCTCCACATCTTCATCGACGCGCTTGCAAGCCTCAGGATAACTTATGTCATAAGAATCCACATAAGATTGGGCCAATATGGAATCGTTTACCGTAACCTTTGGATTAAAGCCAATGCTACGGATTGGCGGAAGAAAACTCCCGTCGGCCTCATCCTTTCGAGCGTCAACATAGTGGGCCATAAAGCCGCCAAAACCAGGCACTATGACACAATCGTTGCTCAAAAGTAATATCTCTATATGTCGATTTATCTCTATCACTCTTGCAAAGTTAAGAAAAAGGGCAATATCCTCCAAAAAAACATTGGGCAAAAAAAATAAAAATAAAATATTGGTTTCGCGTGTTGCTCGTTATAAAAAAGTTTGTTATCTTTGTGCCAATCTAAGTATAGAATATATTAATAATGATTTACGAAGAGACGCATATCAAAGGGGTTTGGACAATCACGCCCAAGGTTTTCAATGATGAGCGAGGCTACTTTTTTGAGGTATGGAAGCAGTCTGACTTTGACAGCCACGTGGGTTATCACGTTGATTTTGTCCAAGACAACGAGTCGAAGTCATCCTATGGGGTGCTTCGCGGCCTCCATTATCAAAAAGGCCCATACTCACAGGCCAAGCTTGTGCGCGTCATAAAGGGACGTGTCATTGACGTGGCTGTCGACTTACGTCGTTCCTCCCCCACTTTCGGCCAGCATGTCGCCGTGGAGCTCTCGGAAGACAACAAGCGCCAGCTTTTCATCCCCCGCGGCTTCGCCCATGGCTTTCTCGTCTTGAGCAAGGAAGCCGTGTTCACTTATAAGGTGGACAACCTGTATGCACCACAACATGAGGCAAGCATCAGGTGGAACGACGAGACGGTAGGCATAAAATGGCCGATTGACCCCAAGGACGTGGTGACAAGCGAGAAAGACCTTAAAGGCAAGAGCTTCGCCGAGGCTGATGTGTTTGAATAGTAACAACGCTATGAAGTATTCTGTATTGTTGCTTTTAGCCGCGCTGCTGTTAGGTGTCAGCTCGTGCCGGAAAAGTGGCAACCAATCGCAGGAAGCAAGACAAGAGGACTTCGCCGCGAAAAAAATGCTCCAAGGCATTTGGGTGGATGAGGATGAGCAAGACGTGGCCTTCAAGGCCAAGGGCGACACCATATTCTATCCTGATTCCACGTCGCAACCAGTCTATTTCCAGATAATAGCCGACACACTGGTCTTGCACGGGGCAAACGAGGCAAAATACCCTATCGTGAGACAAACGAGGAATCTCTTCGTGTTCCGCAACCAAAACGGGGATGAGGTGAGATGCGTATTGAGCAATGACCCAGACGATGCCTCTTTCTTCTCCTCGAAACGTCCTTTGCCGATAAACCAAAACCAGCTCATCAAGCGAGACACCGTAATAGACTATAACGGAGAGCGTTACCACTGCTACGTTCAAGTGAACCCCACCACGTATAAAGTGATAAGCCCTTCCTACAACGACGACGGAGTGGAGGTAGACAATGTTTATTACGACAACATTATCAACCTAAATGTGTTTCATGGGGCACAACGTCTCTTCGGGGGCGACTTCAAGAAACGGCAGTTTACCAAATGGGTGCCAACGCAATTCCTGCAAGGAAGCATATTGAGCGACCTCACTTTCGACCACTGCGATGAGAATGGAATACACTACACCGCGTCGTTCATAAAGCCTGGCGACAGCATGGGCAGCTATCAAGTGGACGTGATGGTCAACTACAAGGGACATTTGAAAATTGAATCAAAATAAGATATCGGCAATATAAATATAAATGCTTATGAGAAAACGTTTACTTTTTGCCGCCTTTATGGGAATGGTGATGATGCCTTGCTTGGCAAGCACGGAGCCGGTTTCTTCACCATTGCTGACAGAGGCTTCTTTCGCTTCAACTGTTAATATATACTTTTCCGGCACCACACTGCGTATCACTGGAGGAGCCAACCTCACGCTGTCTGTTTATAGCCTTACTGGCACGAGAGTGATGTGCCAGAAGATTGACGGTGACGACAAGAGCTGGAACCTTAACCTCCAGAGAGGTTGCTATATTGTTAAAGTTGGCAATGTGGTCAGAAAGATTGCTATCGCTTAAATTAGCGTTGGCAATATTGTCGTTGTTGGCCTTTGGCGTATCTTGCGAAAAAAGGAAGTCAAACCCCAACAATGACTTGTCGCTGTCATATTACGACTCCCTGTCCATCCCCGCCTATGGCATTTCAGCTGGCAAGGTGAAACTGGAGTTGCGCAGGATGGTAGGCAACGACGGAGACAGCACCCTAAGCGACTTTTACGCAAGGAAATACTATGACGACCACAAGCCATTGATATGGATAAGCCGCAAAGGTGTGAGTAGCAGCGCCGACAGCCTTTTGGCAAGATTAGCCGAGGTCAAGAAGATAGGCTTCAACCCGAGGCAATTCCGAGTAGCCGAGATAAGCCAAGACCTGAAACGCGCCCGCGAATTGAGGTTTGACGTCGCACACCCAGCGGCAAAAGTTCTTGCCCGATTGGAATACAACCTCACCAAGGCGCTGTTTAGGTTTTCTTCCGGACAACGGTTCGGGTATACCAACCCATCAAACCTTCTGAATCGTCTGGACCCTGTTGACCCTCACGACTCATCGTATAAGGCATATCGTCAGCTTTACGCCCTCGACAGCCCAAGGGCAAACAAGAAATTCTATGAAAATGCCGCGCGGCACGCAAGACAAGGAACGCTAAGCCCTTTCCTTGACGCTTGTGAGCCGCAATCACCTTTATACAAGAAACTGCTCGCCACGCTAAACAGCGATTCCGCTAAGTCGTTTGACCGCGCCTTGCTGCTCGTGAACCTTGAGCGAAGTCGCTGGCGGCTAAAAGACTTTCCGTGGAATCACGACAAATACGTACTCGTGAACTTGCCTACCCTTCACCTCATGGCAAAGGGCAAAGACGGCTCATTGACACTGCGAATAGGTTGCGGAGCTTCCTCGACCAAGACTCCACTGCTGGATGGTTTCATTAACAGGATAGACATCAATCCGCAATGGATTATGCCACGAAGCATCGTCAAGAAAAGCATAATCCACCGACTGGGCAACACGGGCTGGTTTGCCTCAAGGCACTATTTCATACGCGACCGTACCTCAGGGAAGATTGTCAGCCCCGCCGCCGCTTCAGCCGCCGCCCTGCTCAATGGCAGTCAACTGGCCATACAGGAAGGCGGTGAAGGCAACGCGCTGGGCAGGATTATTTTCCGGTTCAACAATGGGTTGTCCATCTACCTTCACGATACCTCGTCGAAAGACATATTCGACAAGTCGAGCCGTGACGTAAGCCATGGCTGCATTCGCGTGGACAAGCCGTTCGAGCTTGTCAAATTCATCCTTGGCGACAATGAAAAGACAATCAAGAAGGTATGGTACTCTATCAACGCGGACGTTTCATGCCTCGGAAAAAACAAGGGAGACCTATCCATGGAACAGCAGGCCGTGGCTGACACTCTGAGGCGCGACATGCTTATAGGCAAGGCAAAGGTTGAGCCTGCCGTGCCAGTGTATCTTTGGTACTACACGCTGTATCCCGACACCAATGGCGTATTAAGAGGCTATGCCGACATTTACGGTTATGACCAAGTCATTTTCAACTATCTCAAGAATTACTTATAAAGCCCTAAAATAAGGAAGTGGAAGAAAGCGCCGCAGACATTCAATTGGCAACCCTCTTTGGGAATTCCGTCACACGTGAGCGGGCATTTTCCTGCATGGTTGAGAAATATGCCGAACCATTATACATGAAGATCCGGCATATCGTGATTTCCCATGAGGACGCCGATGACGTGTTGCAGGAAACGCTTGTAAAGGCTTGGGTCAACCTCGATAACTTTGAGGGTAAGTCCAAGTTCTCAACATGGCTCTACCGAATAGCAGTAAACGAAGCCATCGACTTCCTTAGGCGCGCGAGGAACACGGTGACCCTCGACTCTCCTGAAGCCAACGGCGTTGCCCATCAGCTTATGGCCGATGAATACTTTGATGGCGACGAGACTCAAGCACGCCTTCAGCAAGCCATCGCAAGCTTGCCTGACATTCAGCGTGGCGTTTTCACGATGAGATATTACGACGACATGAAGTATTCAGAGATAAGTATAATACTCGGAGCGTCAGAAGGTTCACTAAAGGCCAGCTATCATATCGCGGCAAAGAAAATAAGGCAAATAATTGAGAAAAAATAAGCCACGGCTCATGTTCAAGTCGTGGCTTATATGTGTTTTTTGACAACTAAAATGTTGTCTGATTTATTACACTAAGTACTGCGAGCTGATGCTCTTGTTGTCCACCACTCGGCGAATGGTCTCGGCGAAAAGACGCGCCACGCTGAGCTGCTTAACCTTGGAACAACGCTGCGTGTAAGGAATGGAGTCAGTAAACACGATTTCCTCGAGTGCGGAATTCTGCACACGTTCCGACGCAGGACCACTCATTACGCAGTGAGAAGCGCATGCCCTCACGCTCTTGGCACCACCCTCCAACATGATGTTGGCGGCTTTGGTAATGGTGCCGGCCGTGTCTACCATGTCGTCGACAATGACAACGTTCTTTCCCTTCACGTCACCGATAATCTGCATGCTCTCCACCACGTTGGCACGCGCGCGAGTCTTGTTGCAAAGCACCAATGGGCAACCTAAGTACTTTGCGTAAGTGTTAGCACGCTTTGAGCCGCCTACGTCTGGCGAAGCTATCACGAGGTCTTTAAGGTGAAGGCTCTGGACGTAAGGAAGAAGGATGTTGCTTGCGTAGAGATGATCCACGGGCACATTGAAGAATCCCTGAATCTGGTCGGCGTGAAGATCCATGGTGATGAGCCTGTCAATGCCAGCGGCAGCCAACATGTCAGACACAAGCTTCGCGCCAATGCTCACGCGGGGTTTGTCCTTGCGATCCTGTCTTGCCCAACCGAAATAAGGAATGACGGCGATGATGTGACTTGCTGACGCGCGCTTGGCGGCGTCGATCATCAGAAGGAGCTCCATGAGGTTGTCAGAGTTGGGGAACGTGCTCTGTACAAGGAAAACGTCCTTGCCACGAATGGACTCCTCGTAGGATACCGCGAACTCTCCGTCGGAGAATTTTGTTACTACAAGATTGCCAAGCGGACAACCCAACTCTTGACAAATTTTCTCTGCCAAATAGCGTGTGTTAGTGCCAGAGAACACTAAGAAAGAGTTTTTTTCTTCACTCATTTTTGTGATATTATAATAGAAGTGTGTTGCAAAAGTATGAATTTTCCCGCATATCAGCAATAAAATAGGAAAATAAAAATTATCTTTGCACAAAATATTGATTCATGCATATTAATCTTACAACTTTTGATGGCCTGAAACGCCCCGCCTACATTCTTGAGGAGTCGCGTTTAAGACGAAACCTGCAGTTGATTTCCGGTGTCACCAAGTCTGCCAACGTTGAAATCATACTTGCCTTCAAGGCATACGCGTTGTGGAAGACATTTCCCATTTTCAGGGAATATATTTCCGCCACCACAGCCAGCTCTCTCTACGAGGCAAGACTTGGAAAAGAAGAGTTCGGCAGTGCCACACACACGTTTTCACCAGCATATACGGAATATGAGATTGATGAGATTGCCAAATGCTCCAGCCATTTGACATTCAATTCATTAACACAAATGGAACGCTTCGCCGACAAGGCATTGAAGGCTAATGGCACCTTGAGCCTTGGACTGCGTGTCAACCCTGAATACAGCGAAGTGGGGACAGACATCTACAATCCATGCGCGCCAGGCACAAGGTTCGGGATTTGCTCCGACAAGCTGCCAGCCCAACTGCCCGACTACATAGAGGGGTTCCATTGCCATTGTCATTGCGAAAGCGGGTCCGACGTTTTCGCACGCACGCTCGGCCATATAGAAGAGCGTTTCTCGCCATGGTTCAGGCAACTGAAATGGATAAACTTTGGTGGTGGACATCTCATGACACGAAAAGACTACGACGTGCGGCTCCTTATCGATACGCTGAATGACTTTCATCGCCGCTACCCTTGGCTGAAGGTTATCCTTGAGCCAGGAAGTGCTTTCGGATGGCAGACGGGGCCTTTGGTCAGTCAAGTGGTAGACATAGTGGAAAACAAGGGCATTAAGACCGCTATCCTCAATGTCAGTTTCACATGCCACATGCCCGACTGCTTGGAGATGCCATATAAGCCAGCCGTAAGGTTCGCGAAAACGCTTGACGACAACGCTGGTGAGCACGTATATAGATTAGGTGGCAATTCATGCCTTAGCGGCGACTTCATGGGATATTGGCAATTTGACCACGACTTGACAATCGGCGAGAATGTCATCTTTGAGGACATGCTTCATTACACCACGGTGAAAAGCAACATGTTTAATGGAATATCTCACCCATCTATAATGTTGGCAAAGGAGGATGGAGAGTTGCGCATGTTGAAAGAATTCACTTTCGAAGACTATAAGAACAGAATGGATTAACAGTCCCACAATAAAAATAGATAGAAAGTTTGAATATTTGTCGTAATAAAGATATCTGAATATGAAACAAGTATTGGTTACTGGCGCCAACAAGGGAATCGGCTACGAGATAGCGCGCCATCTCGGTAAGTCTGGTTGGCAAGTCATCGTTGGAGCCAGGGATGAAGGGCGTGCGGAAGCAGCTGTGGAATCCTTGAAAAAGGATGGTGCGGACATCATGGGCTGGCAATACGTGAACCTTTCCGACAACAAGGAAATAGAAAGTTCCGCCAAGGGCATCGCAAACGCTTACCCCACTCTATCGCTGTTGATAAACAATGCCGGTATACCTGGCGACATGGCTGTGAGAAGTTATGAGCAATCGTTGCAGGATGTCATAGACACCGTGCAGGTAAACTATATTGGCACATTCCTGTTGACCAAGCTTCTTTTGCCTGTTTTGGAAAAGAACCATGGCCGCATCTGCAACATAACGGTCCCGTCTTCGTTCAGCCCATTTTGGCATCCCATGGCTTACGTGGCAAGCAAGGCCGGCCAAAACACGATGGTAAGCACCATGGCTTGGGAGTTTGAGCATTTTAATGTTCCCGTGGAGATATTCGACATACATCCCGGTGCCACTTCAACCGACTTGAATGGGCACTATTCCGGACCAGACTCCCATATGCCTTCAACAATAGGAGAAAAAGTCGCAGCGATAATCAACGATGGAAAAAGACACAATGGAGAGTTCATAGAGCTCTACCCCATCGTGGATGAAGGCAACTATTAACCAAAGTCCGGGACAAGAAAGAAGCAACGCTGGACAGGTTTTCAAATTAATAAAGGCACAGCCACCGATGAGGAGCCGTGCCATTTGTTTATTATCTTGATCGTCTTGCTAAGCCATAAGCAAGACAATGGTTATCAAGATTGGTATTATCAAGCATATTATCACTGACCAAAGGTAATATTACCAAATAGTGAAATGAAGGCCTGTGATAATCTGAACATGGCGTCACAAAACTTGTTTAACCGTTTTCTTTGCAGTATGACTACGCCAACGCACATCAGTAGCCATAAGGGAGCTAACAGCAATTGATGCAACTTGTAGTCCAATATGCTTGCCCATGCGAGTGGTACAAACATGTACCAAACTATAATGTTTACCGCATTATAAGTCAGATGAAAGACTCTGCCTATTACTAACAACACCCTGACAGTATAGTAAAAGGCACAGGCTCGTCACGCTGATAGACATAACAATGCAAACAGCCTTCACTCTTCTTATGGCAACCGTGCCAACAATTCCAAAGGGTCAGTGACATAGCAATATTTTGTTCTAAAAGATATTATTATCTCGGTACTGATTGGGGGTAACGCCTTCTGCTCGATGAAAAAGTCGAACGAAATAGGTGGACAACTCGAAATGCAGATGCTGTGCTATCTCAGCAACCGAGAGCGAAGTATAGCTCAGCATTCGCTTAGCCTCTGTCATGATGCGTGACAGAATGAATTGCTTGGTCGTCATGCCCAATGTCTGTTTCACCACCTTGTTAAGATAGTTTGAAGTGATGCACAGTTTATCGGCATAGTATTCCACGTCGTGATGCTCCATAAAATCTCTCTCCACCAACTGTTGAAACTGAGCGATATAACGTATCATAAACATCTCATCTATAGATGATGCTGCCAATGACTCCATCATTGGCACGCGATTAAAAAACATCCGTGTTTCATAGAGTAAAGCGCGAAGCATATGTTGGTCCTTCTTGTCTGCAGGGGCATTGATTTCTCTTCGCATATCCTCGTAAAGTTGCTTCAATTTATTGATAAGATCAGGACTTGGCAATAAGAATGTTGACTTTCGGTCTGCTTGCAGATAAGGGAACTTATTGAGAAAAAGTGGATCATTAAAAAACGACAGCAGGAACTCTTCTTCAAAAAGAAGATGCAAGCCCTTGAGCTTAGTTTCTGGCTTCCATTTCCACATTTCACCAGGACGAGAGCACACCACAACGTCGGGCTTTACCTTAACTTGACGTTCGTTGATTTCTATACACTCTTCGCCCTCAGTGAAGATGATGATGCTGTAGAATGTGGTGATATACACTGGAGTTTTCTTGATATCAGCCTTCATCTTGTCAATATCAATTACATCAATGAGCAGTTTCTGCCCATACTTATGCTTGTAGAAATTGTATATCGGTATCACTTTCATACTGCAAATTTACCAATTTATCCCAGTTCGTCCTTTCCTGTTGGTGCTAAAACAAATGTTTATCTGTACATTTTCTTCTGCACATCCACAGCACCGTTATTATAGGTATTACGCTGTATTTGCATGCCTCTTCGTGGCGACTTAGTGCGCATTCCACTTGGCAGATAGTAGTCTCTACGAGCCACAGTGCCATTGGTATTGGCTGATTTATTGTTCCTAACAGAGGTTTCAGTACCATTTACCTGACAGGGAGTCAGATACATATCAGCCAAGGCAGGATAGCCTTTAGCTGCCATCAGCGAATCCCATGATTGAGGCAGTTCTATTGCAACTGTTGAGAAACCACCGCCCGGCAGGGTCTGCACCTTGTTGCGTGAGGCATCGCCCGTGATAAGAAAAGCCGTAGACCCTTTCTGCATGGTCGGAATGGTAGTCATGCTCTGAGCTTCAGTATCATACCATACAGGAGTAGCCGTTTCCTCACCACCCTCAGTCTTGACAATATTAGACAGATACTGATTAAACGAGTGCTCCTCGCCATCCTTTCGTCCACCAGCATTGGCATAGTAGTTGGCAAAAGCTCGCTCGTATGCCGAACGACGCGAATTATCTATCAGGGCATTTTCCAGAGTGCCTACCGAAGTGTAGCTTTTTTTAAGAATATTTGCCACAGGCTCCGTCATCATCACCACGCGATTGGTAAACTGCTTGCCACTGCCCAGTGCAAACTGGCATCGCTCGGAGATATCCCATGCCATGAGCTGCATCACCCGTTCCGGGTCGATGGTGGATGGAGCCATATTGTTGCCCCACATCAGAGCAGATGAAAGCGTGATGGTATTCTCGTTGATATCATACCCCTGCAGTTCGTTCCAAGTCTGCCAACCCACACGATGGCAGGCTTCCTCGTCTTCAACCAAGCACCATGGCTGCAGATAGCCAAAAGTACCCATGCGGTTCTGCCCTACATAATATCCAGCCAGATTTTGCAGTGCCAAAGTCATAAAACGGCTGATAGCCACGTTGGCCTCGGCATTGATTTCGCCCTGACCACAGCTGATGCCGAGTTGTCGAGCCACCGGACCATTAAGCCATGAATATGGCACCCAAGCATGAGTACTCTGCAATGTGCGACGGAAATCACCACCCGCCATAGCCTTTGTCATGGCTATCAGGATAGGCATATACTCTGGCTTGCATCCTGCCATACAAGCATTTACGGCAACATGCCATGTAGTAGTCTGACGAAAAGCAGCAGGCAACACAGCTATTGTCTCGTTCCACGCATGGTCGGTATAGTCAAGATATTCCTTCACCTTATTATATGTAGGCGGACAGAATGGAGCACCATCGCTCCAGCCCATCTTCTGGAAATAGGCATATATCTCATCGAGCGTTCCGTGAAACACATCATCTGTTATACCCTGCGCAGTTTGCGTTGCAGAATACTCATCTTTCGAGATAGGTGTAGTGAGTGCCCTTACAATCTGTGGCCATGTCACTTCACGTGTGTTTTTAACCAGTTGCTCTTCAGTATGTGAAGCAAAGGCACCGGGATAGACGGCTACACGCAACACAGGCACACCATTGTTGTGGGCTGTGTAACGTGCCTCCTCATCAAAGCCTGGAGCTGTAACTATGACCGAAGGAATGCTAAGTTTTTCGGCTACAATACACGAACCGGTTTCCTTTGGAGTACAGATGCCGCAACCACCATTTCCTGCAATAACCGCATCTACTTTCAGGTCGATTAACCGTTGGCGGAACTCCTCTGTGCTCTGTCTTACAATGCCCGGTGCTGGATACGGACCAGCTATCGGCAATTCGTTGTACATTATAACTTTTGCCGTAGGATAATTCTCCTTGATAAGCTGCTTGAGAGCCGGATGGGTGATGTTGTACATAAAGTCTTCGCCAACAATAGCTATCGTCTTGCCATCAAGGGTATTGAGACGTGGAGCCATGGTAATAGGCTCAACGGTGGAAAATCCCACAGGACCAACCACACTGTAAGTTACCTGTCCCGTTTCTTCAGGACTGCATGTATCATCACATTCGAAACGATTATCTTGCGCACTTGATACAAGTGAAACAAACAAGAACAAAAAAAATAAAATCTTTTTCATTTGTTATTTCTCTAAAGATTTGTCATTATAAAAACAGCCCAATATGATGGCTATATATAATATATGACCCAACAAATATATAAAAGTTTAATGCAATACTGTTTTTTGTATCGTATGTGCAGAGAAGTCATTACAGCACTTGCTGCATCTTCCGTATTTTACTGAAATCCATTTCAAACGGACGGATAACAGCCCATGTGGAATGAATCACCTGCCATGTGCCGTCGGTCTGACGAACAAATACCTCTACGCAATTGTAACGTATATCACTAAGATTTGTTACAGCAAAAAGCTGAAAAGTCAACACTGCAACCGTCTTCGAAGCAAACTGCACACGAGGATTCTTGAACTCATACTTAGAAGTCTTCAACCTACCATTGACCACATTATTAAGGAAGTTCTTAATTTCCTCATAAGTATCAACACAATTAGCGGAACCAGCATCATGATACGTAAAACTATCCTTCGACCACAGCTCGGCATATAGAAGAACCATCACCGTTCATAAACTTATCAAGTGCCTTGCGCTCAATGTCGATTTAATGTTCTGCCAAAAGGCGCTCTTCATCGTTCTTATACCATTCTTTATTCATAATTTTCTTGTTTTTAAATTTGGAATGCAAAATTATGAATTTACAGGTGCACTATTGCATGACAAACAACTACGAAAATGTCACTTTTCGGGATAAGTTTTTTTCCTCTATACTCTAATCGCTTCATTTCATGCATTATGAATCACCTTTATTCTATTAACGCACGGAATAGTCAAGCACGTTTTTCGTAAAACACGTGCAGGATTTGTTAAACGAATCGTACATTCTGCACGTTTTGGCATCAAAACTCGAAAAATGCCCAAACACAAAGAAACGAGGTAAGCCTTTGTTTAGCAAAGACTTACCTCGTTATTATAGATTCATGCTTTTCGTTGTTTAATCTTCAAGAGCGCCCTGGGCAGCGGCCAAGCGTGCTATTGGCACACGGAACGGAGAGCAGCTCACGTAGTCAAGACCAACACGGTGACAGAATTTCACCGATGAAGGCTCACCGCCATGCTCACCGCAAATGCCACACTTCAATGTCGGATTAGAAGAGCGGCCTTTCCTTACGCCCATCTCGACAAGTTGACCGACACCGGTCTGGTCAAGCACCTGGAACGGATCCACCTCCAAAATCTTGTTGCCAAGATAAGTCGGGAGGAATCGTGCCACGTCGTCACGACTGTAGCCAAACGTCATCTGCGTCAAGTCGTTGGTGCCAAACGAGAAGTAATCGGCATGCTTGGCAATAAGGTCAGCCGTGAGAGCCGCACGCGGAATCTCAATCATCGTGCCAAGCTTGAATTCTATCCTCATTCCCTTCTCTTGGAAGAGCTCCTTGGCTGCAGTCTTTATAACCTCCTGCTGCGACTCAAGTTCCTTTGCCGTGCCCACGAGAGGCACCATAATCTCTGGCCGTGGATTGAAGCCTTCATTCTTCAAGCGCAAAGCCGCGCCAAGGATGGCCTTTGTCTGCATCGCGGTAATCTCAGGATATGTAATGCCAAGGCGGCAACCTCTAAGACCCAGCATGGGGTTAACCTCGGCAAGCGAAGCCACACGCTTTTGGATGAACTCCAAGCTCGTGCCCATCTCCTGCGCCATCGTCTGCTGACCTTTCAAGTCATGTGGCACGAACTCGTGGAGAGGTGGGTCAAGGAGTCTGATGTTCACAGGCATTCCATCCATGCACTTCAAGATGCCATAGAAGTCGTTTTCCTGCAAAGGAAGAAGCTTGGCAAGGGCAATCTCACGACCAGCCTTGTCGTTGGCGAGGATCATCTCGCGCATGGCCTTAATCTTGTCGTTGTCGAAGAACATGTGCTCCGTACGGCACAATCCAATGCCGATGGCGCCAAATTTCTTTGCGACCTCAGCATCATGCGGGGTGTCAGCGTTAGTGCGAACCACCATGCGGGTGTACTTATCGCAAAGCTTCATGAGTTCCGCGAAATCGCCTGACACAGTGGCTGGTTTCGTAGTCACCTCACCTTTATACACCTCACCTGTAGAGCCATTGAGCGAAATGTAATCACCCTCATGCAGCACTACGCCGTCAATTTCCACGGTACGCGCCTTGTAGTCTACCGATATCGCGCCAGCTCCTGACACGCAGCACTTACCCATGCCACGCGCCACAACGGCAGCGTGAGATGTCATGCCGCCGCGAGCCGTAAGTATGCCTTCAGCCGCCGACATGCCCGCCAAATCCTCGGGCGAGGTCTCGATACGCACCATGACTACATTGTGGCCTTCGTCGTGCCACTTCGTGGCGTCATCGGCAAAGAACACTATCTGACCGCAAGCGGCGCCAGGAGAAGCAGGTAAGCCCCTTGTCAAGACCTTGGCCTTTGCCAACGCGTCTTTATCGAATACCGGATGCAAAAGTTCATCAAGCTTGTTAGGCTCACAACGCTCAATGGCCGTCTTCTCGTCAATCTCGCCTTCATGGAGCAAATCCATCGCGATCTTCACCATTGCCGTGCCCGTGCGCTTACCGTTACGTGTCTGAAGAAACCACAACTTACCTTCCTGCACGGTGAACTCCATGTCTTGCATGTCGTGGTAATGCTTCTCGAGCTTATCCTGCAAAGCGTTGAGCTGACCATATATCTCTGGCATGGCCTCTTCCATTGAAGGGAATTTTGCCGCGCGAATCTCCTCGGATATGCCTTGCTGCTTCGCCCAGCGCAAAGAGCCGTCTTTTGTGATCTGCTGTGGAGTGCGAATACCGGCAACCACATCCTCACCCTGTGCATTGACAAGATACTCACCGTTGAAGCGATTCTCACCCGTAGCGGCGTCACGACTGAAGCAGACGCCCGTGGCCGAAGAGTTGCCCATGTTGCCAAACACCATCGCCATGACGGTAACGGCAGTGCCCCACTCCTGCGGTATGCCTTCCATCTTACGATACAAGATGGCTCGCTCGTTCATCCAAGAGTCAAATACGGCACAGATGGCGCCCCAAAGCTGATCGACAGGATTCTCCGGGAACACCTCGCCAGTGCGCTCCTTGATAGCCGCCTTGAAGAGGCTTACCAGCTCCTTGAGCTCTTCGACGTTCATCTCGTTGTCGAGCACGATGCCTCTTTTTGCCTTTACGCTATCGATAATGGCCTCAAACGGATCAATATCATCCTTGTTCACAGGCTTCATGCCGAGCACCACGTCACCATACATCTGCACGAAGCGACGATAACTGTCGTAAGCGAAACGCTCATTACCCGTTTTCTTTGCCAGGCCAACCACGACCTTGTCGTTCAATCCGAGATTGAGAATGGTATCCATCATGCCAGGCATTGACGCGCGAGCACCAGAGCGCACGCTGACGAGCAATGGGTTCTCAGCGTCACCAAAACGAAGGCCCATCAAGCCTTCAATATGGCTGATACTCTTCTCCACGTCGTTTTTCAGAAGAGACACCACATCCGCTTTTCCTTTCTCAAAATACTCGTTGCAAACGTCTGTCGTTATAGTGAAACCAGGAGGCACGGGCACGCCTATGAGATTCATCTCCGCGAGGTTGGCGCCTTTGCCACCAAGTAAATTACGCATGTCGGCACGACCCTCCGCCTTGCCGTTACCAAAGGTATATACCCTTTTTTCGTTCATATAGTTATAATGTTTATTGTAAATCCACGTTAGTATGTAGCCATTTTGTAATGCTCACATTGCAAAGGTAACAAATATGTTTCAGTATCACAAATGAAACCATGAAAAATTCATATCTGTAAACACATTTTTTCATGTTAGCGCAAACAAAAAGTTAAAAGTTTTGCCAATGACACACTTTTCAAGTAATTTTGCATAAGAAACAAATACGTTATGAGCAAAAACCGCAAACCCAACACCATTCTTGAGGGAGTTACAATCGAGGCCATTGCCGCAGAGGGCAAGTGCCTTTTCCATCACGACAACTATGTGGTCTTCGTACCTTTTTGCGTACCTGGAGACGTGGCCGACGTTGAGATATACAGAAAGAAGCACAGCTACGCCGAAGGTCGCATATTGCGATTCATCAAGAAGAGCGAAGTGCGTGCCGAGCCATTTTGCCAACATTTCGGCATATGTGGCGGCTGCAAATGGCAAAACCTGCCTTACGAGGAGCAATTAAAGGCAAAACAGACGCAGGTAACCGACCAGCTGACACGCATAGGCAAGGTTGAGCTGCCCGAGATTAGCCCGATACTCGCTTCGGTCAAGACGAAAGAATATCGCAACAAGTTGGAGTTTGGCTGTTGCGATCGCCGATGGTTTACCAAAGAGGAGCTTAACAACGATAGCCTCAACCTGGCAGAGGGCAACCACTCCGCCATTGGTTTCCATATCACGGGCGCTTTCGACAAGATTTATCCCATAAGCAAATGCTGGCTCATGGACGACTTGCACAATAAGATCCGCAACGAGATAGAGCGTTACGCCAAGGAGGTAGGCATGACATTCTATGATGTCAGGGCACAGAAGGGCTTGCTTCGAAACCTCATGTTCCGCAACTCCAACACTGGCGAATGGATGTTGCTCATACAGTTCCATTACGACAATCCTAACGATGACGAGCTCGCACAACAACTCATGCGGCACATCGCCGATGAGTTTCCCCAAATATCCTCTTTTATATACGTTGACAATCAAAAGGGAAACGACACCATTGGCGATCAAGAACTGATAACCTTCAAGGGCACCGACTTCATCTATGAGATGATGGGCGACTTGAAGTTCAAGGTTGGCCCCAAGAGTTTTTACCAGACCAACACGGAGCAGGCTCATCGCCTTTACGATGTGGCGAAAAGCTTTGCGTTCAAAAACTTACCAAGCGACGCAAAACCTCTTATTTACGACTTGTACACAGGCACGGGCACCATTGCCAACTACGTTGCGCGCCAGGCGAGCGAAGTGATAGGCATCGATTATGTGCCGGAGGCCATCGAGGACGCCAAGGTCAACAGCGAGATCAACAACATCAGCAACACTAAGTTCTTCGCGGGCGACATGCGCAAGATTCTCACCGACTCGTTCATCGATGAGCATGGACGTCCCGACATCATCATCACCGACCCACCACGCGCCGGCATGCACCCGGATGTGGTCAATGTCATCCTGAACGCACACCCCAAGCGCATTGTTTACGTCAGTTGCAACCCGGCCACGCAAGCAAGAGACCTCCAGCTGATGGACTCCAAATACAAGGTAGCGGCCGTACAGCCTGTCGACATGTTCCCTCACACGCCGCACGTGGAGAATGTAGTCCTGCTTGAACTGCGATAGGTTTCCAAAGCTGACAAGCAAATCATCTCATCACAATGGCTTATTATTTCATATTCTCCAAGACCGACTTGCTGCTTAAACGCCAGGCCGACGGTACCCACACCATACCTTGCTCCGACGACGTGCCAGTGAAGACCCATCCATGGACTCACGTCATGAGTGTCAGCCCAATGGAGGACGGCACCGAGGTCTACACGTTCAAGGTCGAGAACCCTATGCAGATAGAAGTGCTGTCGGAAAGCCTTAAACGCGACGGCTACGATTTCATTGGTCTTCGCGAGTCGTTCTACCATCTTCCGACAGAGCTGTACTTGAAGGCTGGCAAATGCCAAGAACTGCTCTACTGGGATTTCAACACTCAATATTGCGGTGTGTGTGGATCTCCCATGAAGATGCACACCATCATTTCGAAACGATGCACGCAATGCGGCAAGGAGGTGTGGCCACAGCTCGCCACGGCCATCATCGTGCTCATACACAGGGGCGACGAGGTGCTCCTTGTTCACGCCAAGAACTTCAAGGGCGATTTCTTCGGACTCGTGGCTGGCTTCGTTGAGACAGGTGAGACCTTGGAAGAGGCCGTGAGACGTGAGGTCATGGAAGAGACGCATCTCACCATCAAGAACCTCACCTACTTCGGGTCGCAACCCTGGCCTTACCCTTGCGGACTGATGGTGGGCTTCATGGCCGAATATGAGTCTGGCGACATACACCTCCAACGCTCCGAGCTGTCGCGCGGGGCATGGTTCCGCTACGACAAGTTGCCACAGATACCGCAAAAGCTCAGCATAGCACGCCGAATAATAGACAAATGGTTGGAGCAATATGGCATCGTAAGCCAGCAACCATAGCCATTCCTTACGTGATACACATATTATAATATAGGCAATTGGTAAAACTTTTAATAAAATTCACTGTTCGGGGCTCTTTTGACAATTAAAAACTGTATCTTTGCAAAGATATTAAGTTTTACGACTTATCTGAAAACATAAAAAACAACTATTAAGCATGGACTGGTTAATAAATCTATTTACCACTCAAGACTCCATTGCCCATATTGTCTTGCTTTACGGCATCGTTATTGCCATAGGCATAATGTTGGGCAAGTTGAAGATTGGGGGCATATCCCTTGGAGTCACATTCGTCTTGTTTTGTGGCATCGTGGCTGGCCATTTCGGTTTTACCGGCCCCACCCCGATTCTCAACTTCCTGCAAGACTTCGGCCTTATCCTGTTCGTCTTCTGCATTGGCCTGCAAGTGGGCCCTGGATTCTTCGAGAGTTTCAAGAAAGGCGGCGTGGCACTCAACGGAATGTCGGTGTTGATGATTTTCCTCAACATCATAGTGATGTTCGCGTGCTACTATCTGTTCTTTGACACGTCAAACAAGACCAACCTGCCTATGATGATAGGCGTGCTCTATGGCGCCGTCACCAACACCCCTGGCCTTGGTGCCGCCAATGAGGCCTTGACATCCGTCTTCACCAACGGCCAAATACCGCAGATTGCCAACGGATATGCCTGCGCATACCCTCTCGGCGTGCTCGGCATCATCGGCGCGACAATCCTCATAAGGTTCATCACGAAAACCAACCTCAAGACTGAGGAAGAGGAATTGGAAGCTGAAGAGGCCGCCAACCCACACGCCAAGCCTTTAGCCATAACGCTTGAGGTGAGCAACGTTTACCTCGCGGGTCGCACATTGTCGCAAATCAGCGAGTTTCTCGGACGCGACATAGTATGCACTCGCATCTTGCACCAAGGCGAGATGACACTGCCAAACAAGAACACGAAGTTTGAAGTTGGCGACAAATTGCACATCGTGTGCGCCGAGGCTGACGCCGAGGCCATCAAGGCGTTCATTGGCCCAGAGACCGACTTCGAGTGGGAGAACGCCAAGACAGAGAACCAACCGATGATTTCGAAGCGCGTAATCGTCACCAACCCGAAGATGAACGGCAAGACCCTCGGCAAGATGCACTTTTCTTCTGTCTACGGTGTCAACATCACGCGCATCACACGTCAGGGCATGGATCTCTTCGCCTCACGTAACCACCACTTCCACATTGGCGACCGCGTCATGGTCGTTGGCCGTGAAGAGAACGTCAACCGCGTGGCAGAGCTCATGGGCAACTCGGCTCGCAGCCTCAACGTGCCCAATATCGCCACCATATTCATCGGAATAGTCATCGGTATCCTTTTCGGAAGCATACCAATCGCGGTGCCTGGCGTGCCAGTGCCGTTGAAGCTCGGACTTGCCGGCGGACCTCTCATCATCGCCATTCTCATTGGCCGCTTCGGCTACCGCATCAAGCTCGTCACCTACACCACGACATCTGCCAACATGATGCTCCGCGAGATGGGTCTCGCGCTCTTTCTGGCAAGCGTGGGCATCAAGGCAGGAGCAGGATTCGTGCACACCGTGGTGCAAGGCGACGGCCTGCTCTATGTGCTCACCGGATTCTTCATCACCATTATTCCTATCCTCATCGTAGGTCCTTTCGCAAGGTGGAAGTTCAAGTTCAACTATTTCACCCTAATGGGCATGATTGCCGGTACGTACACCGACCCACCAGCGCTTGCTTACGCTAACTCAAGCTGCTCAAAGGAAGCCCCGGCCATAGGCTATTCCACTGTTTACCCACTGTCGATGTTCCTTCGCATCTTCACGGCGCAGATATGCGTACTGTTCTTCTGTGGGTAACGGCAGGCAAGACATGAGCCACATTAACAACTGACAGGACACTTATAAAACATATATTAGGACGCTCTCTCCCGTAAAACGAGGAGGGAGCGTTTTTTGTGAGCGCCAACAATAAAGAGAGAGGTGAATAAACGAAAAGGAAAACCGCATAAAACAATAAAAAAGATACCATAATAATTTGCCGTTCGAAAAAGTTGGCCTATCTTTGCAAAAGGTCTAAAACTAATTGTAATCTATTATTATATGTCTAACGAAATTGAAGTGAAAGAACTGAGCGATGTCGTCGTGCGCTTCTCGGGCGACTCTGGCGATGGCATGCAGCTTGCAGGAAACATTTTCTCAACTGTCTCCGCCACTGTAGGCAACGGAATATCCACATTCCCCGACTACCCAGCCGACATCCGCGCCCCGCAAGGCTCACTGACAGGCGTGAGCGGCTTCCAAGTGCACATTGGCGAGGGAAAGGTTTTCACCCCTGGCGACAAGTGCGACGTGCTCGTGGCCATGAACGCCGCGGCTCTGAAGACTCAATACAAATATGCCAAGCCAACGGCCACTATCATAATAGACACCGACTCTTTCGGACCCAACGACCTTAACAAGGCGCAATTCGAGACCGATGACTACCTTGAGGAGATGGGCATAGACAACGACCGCGTGGTGGCATGCCCAATCACTAAGATGGTCAAGGCGTGTCTCAAGGACGAGAACATGGACAACAAGAGCGTGCTGAAATGCCGCAACATGTTCGCCTTGGGCCTCGTGTGCTGGCTCTTCAACCGCGACCTCGAACTGGTCAACAACTTCCTGCGTGAGAAGTTCGCCAAGAAGCCGGCTGTGGCCGAGGCTAACATCAAGGTGGTGAAGGCCGGGCACGATTACGGCGCCAACACCCACGCCTCGACACCTTTCACCACTTACCGCATAGAGACCAAGCAGAAAGACCCCGGACGCTACATGGACATCACCGGCAACAAGGCCACGGCCTACGGTCTCATCGCCGCCGCCGAGAAGGCCGGGCTCAAGCTCTACCTTGGCTCCTACCCCATCACGCCAGCCACCGACATCCTGCACGAGCTGTCGAAACACAAGAGCCTCGGCGTGATAACCGTCCAGGCAGAAGACGAGATTTCAGCTTGCTCGTCGGCCATTGGCGCGGCTTTCGCCGGAGCGTTGGCCTGTACGTCGACATCCGGCCCTGGCATTTGCCTGAAGAGCGAGGCCATCAACCTTGCCGTCATCGACGAGCTGCCACTGGTCATCGTGGACGTGCAGCGTGGCGGACCGTCCACCGGACTGCCAACCAAGAGCGAGCAGACCGACTTGCTGCAAGTGCTGTATGGCAGAAACGGCGAGAGCCCGATGCCCGTAATAGCGGCCACAAGCCCTACCGACTGCTTCGACGCAGCTTTCATGGCGGCAAAGATAGCGCTGGAGCATCTCACGCCTGTCGTCTTGCTCACCGACGCCTTCATAGCCAATGGCTCGTCGGCATGGAAGTTGCCCGACATAAACAAGCTGCCGGAGATTCACCCCCACTATGCCCCTGCCGACCAGAAATACAAATACACGCCGTATCTGCGCGACCCTCAATGCAAGGCTCGCTACTGGGCCATCCCGGGACAAGAGGGCTACGAGCACATTCTCGGCGGACTGGAGAAGGACGGCAAGACAGGCGCCATCTCCACTGAGCCAAACAACCATAACGTGATGGACCACCTGCGTTCGGAGAAAGTGTCGCTCATCCCCGTACCAGACCTTGAGGTCGAGGGCGACAATGACGATGCCGACCTGCTCATCGTCGGCTTCGGCTCCACCTACGGCCATCTGCACGCCGCCATGAGCGAGATGCGCAAGAACGGCTACAAGGTTGCCCTGGCACAGCTGAAGTATGTCAACCCACTGCCAAAGAACACGGCGGAAGTGCTGCTAAAATACCAAAAGGTTGTAGTGGCCGAGCAAAACCTCGGACAGCTCGCGGCCTTGTTGCGCATACGCGTCAACGGTTTCGTGCCTTACCAATACAACGAGGTCAAGGGACAACCTTTCAACGTCAGCGAACTCGTGAGGCATTTCGAGCAACTGATAAACCATGAGCAGAACGCCTGTGGCGATTATTTCAACACCCGTGTCCTCTAACCATGTTTTCCAAACATCTTATTTTAACATCATCTAAAATGGAATATTCAGCAAGCGATTATAAGAAAGGCCAACCCCGTTGGTGCCCGGGGTGTGGCGACCACAGTTTCCTGACAAGCATGCAAAAGGCCATGGCGGAGATTGGCGTGCCTCCTTATGAGACGGCAGTGATAAGCGGCATTGGCTGCTCAAGCCGTCTGCCTTATTATGTCAGCACCTACGCCATGCAAACCATCCATGGACGCGCCGCGGCAGTGGCTACGGGAGCGAAGGTGGTCAACCCCAAGCTCGCCATTTGGCAAATAAGCGGCGACGGCGACGGACTCGCCATAGGCGGAAACCACTTCATCCACGCCATGAGGCGAAACATCGACCTCAACATGATTCTGCTCAACAACCGCATCTACGGTCTCACAAAAGGACAATACTCGCCCACGTCTCCAAGAGGCTTCGTATCCAAGTCGTCGCCTTATGGCACGGTGGAAGATCCATTCCGCCCCGCGGAGCTGTGCTTTGGCGCGAGAGGCCGCTTCTTCGCGCGCTCAGTGGCGTCGGACAGCGCCGAGACCGTGAAAATACTCAAGGCGGCCTACAACCACAAGGGCGCGGCGGTGTGCGAAATCCTGCAAAACTGCATGATATTCAACAACGGAGCCTATGACCCCATCTACACTCGCGACGGACGCAAGAAGAACGCCATATACCTTGAAGACGGCAAACCGCTCGTCTTCGGCGAGAACAACGAATACGGACTCGTGCAAGAGGGCTTCGGACTGAAAGTGGTGGAGATAGGAAAAGACGGTTACACCATCGACAACATCCTGGTCCACGACAGCCACAACCCCGACAACACATTGCAGCTCAAGCTCGCCATGATGGACAACGAACACGGTTTTCCTGTAGCTCTCGGCGTGTTCAGGGACGTTGAGGCACCCACCTACGACCAAGCGGTAAACGACCAGATAGAAGAGGTCAAGGAAAAGAAGAAATACCACAACTTCACTGAACTGCTCGAGACCAACGACATCTGGGAAGTGAAATGACAATCTGAGCGCGACATGGAATGGCCTGCCATTGCGTGTAAAAATCAATGGCACGAATTTAACTCATGAAAGCGTGCTGACTTAGAGAACACGGAAGAAGCTTTTGGCCTCTTCCGTGTTTTTTATGGGTCTCAGTGATTTGGAATGATGACGTAACGCTTTGCAGGGGCCGGTATGGATGGTTACAAAGCACACGATGCGCACCAGTTTTAATAGGTTAATAATATTTTACAAAAGGTCATCTGAGAATCGATTTTTTTCAACCGAGCTGTCTCTTCGTTCTAAATGACGCGATTATGGACGATTTTGATAACAGCTTGATTATTAGCATCTTGTGATTTTTATGGTTTTCTGGCGTTGCCGATAGGCTGATTTCGCGTCGCCGTTACGGTGTAATCGCGTCGCCGTTACGGTGTAATCGCGTCGCCGTTACGGTACAATCGCATTGCCGTTACGGTGCAATCGCGTCTCCATTACACCGTAACGGCAACGCCATCACACCGTAATGGCAAAGTTTTTTGGCCGAAACCCGTCCGACGATGCTGCAAAGGGGCACCTCGAAGTCTTTTTTCCGCTCTAAAAGAGCCTGCCAGCAAGTGTTAAATTTTGGCAATAATATTTTACATTTCCACGTGTGCGCATGGTGCCTGCCGTTTATGCCAAATGGCAAAGCCAACGCATGAATGACGCCTTTATGCAAGCCTGGCTTCATAAAAAACAATTTCACTTATTATGACGCTTGCCATAACAGTGGCAAGAACATGCCTTGTTGCACAGTTTTTTCATAAATAATACTTTTTTCTGTCTATTTGTTAGGTTATTAGGATAAAAAGCGATAACTTTGTACATGTGTATATATAATTGTAAAACTATCATACCAAAAGGAAGGCAATTTATGAAAGCAACAGAAGTAGTAGCCGAACTGCAACAGCAGTTTCCCCACCAGCCGGAATACATCCAGGCTGTGAGTCAGGTGCTCGGCACCATCGAAGAAGAATATAACAAGCATCCTGAGTTTGAGAAGGCCAATCTCATAGAGCGTCTTTGCATTCCAGACCGCATCATCCAGTTCCGCGTCAACTGGATTGACGACAAGGGCAACGTGAGGACCAACATGGGCTACCGTGTGCAGCACAACAACGCCATCGGCCCCTACAAGGGCGGAATACGCTTCCACTCATCAGTAAACGTGAGCATATTGAAGTTCCTCGCCTTCGAGCAGGTCTTCAAGAACTCGCTCACCACCCTGCCCATGGGCGGCGCCAAGGGCGGTTCCGACTTCTCACCACGTGGCAAGTCGAACGGCGAGGTGATGCGTTTCTGCCAGGCATTCATGCGTGAGCTGTGGAACTACATCGGTCCTGACACCGACGTTCCCGCTGGCGACATTGGCGTGGGCGGTCGCGAAGTAGGCTACATGTTTGGCCAGTACAAAGCCCTCACCCACCAGTTTGTCGGCATCCTCACCGGCAAGGGACAAGAGTTTGGCGGCTCACTCATCCGCCCAGAGGCAACAGGCTACGGCAACGTCTACTTCCTTGAGAACATGCTCAAGACCCGCGGCATAAACCTCGCCGGCAAGACGGTGCTCGTATCGGGCGCTGGCAACGTGGCACAATACACCATCGAGAAACTCATCCAGCTTGGCGCGAAGCCACTGACATGCTCCGACTCCGACGGTTTCGTCTACGACCCCGACGGCATAGACGCCGACAAGCTCGCCTACATCATGGAGCTGAAGAACATTGAGAGAGGCCGCATCAAGGAGTATGCCGAGGAATATCCAAACGCGCAATACTTCCCAGGCCAACGTCCTTGGGGCATCAAGGCAGACATCGCCACACCTTGCGCCACACAGAACGAGATCAATGGCGAGGACGCACAGAAGCTCATCGACAACGGTGTGATAGCCGTGAGCGAGGGAGCCAACATGCCATCCACACCAGAGGCCGTGAAGATTTTCCAAGACAACAAGATTCTCTACTGCCCTGGAAAGGCAAGCAACGCCGGCGGCGTGGCAGTGTCGGGCCTGGAGATGAGCCAAAACTCAGAGAGGCTGCACTGGACCCGCGAGGAGGTTGACAACTATCTCCACCGCATCATGAACGATATCCATGAGAACTGCGTGAAATATGGCACCCAGGCAGACGGCTACATCAACTACGTGAAGGGAGCCAACGTAGCCGGATTCCTCAAGGTAGCCAAGGCCATGATGGCACAAGGCGTAGGAATGTAAGAGAGTTAACCACCATAGTTAACCACCATGATTTTGACGCGAGCCAGGCTTTTTACGCCTGGCTCGCGTTCATGTATTCAGCGCAAGCCTCAGCGCACCTCTCGCCATCGACACCGGCCGAGACAATGCCACCGGCAAAGCCCGCGCCCTCGCCACAAGGGAATAGGCCTGCGACGCGGACATGCTGCAACGTCAGCTTGTCGCGAAGGATGCGAACGGGCGACGACGTGCGAGTCTCCACTGCAATGAGCACCGCCTCGTTGGTCAAGAAGCCATGGGCCCGCTTGCCGAAAGCCTTGAAGCCATCTTGAAGACGTTTGGATATGAACGACGGGAGCCAGAAATTAAGCGGACTGCTTATCAGGCCTGGCGCATAACTGCTCTTGGGCAAGTCGTAGCTCAGGCGATTGTTGACAAAATCGGCCATGCGCTGCGCGGGAGCCGTTTGCCGCATGTTGCCTTGTTGCCAACACGACTTCTCCAACCTCTCTTGGAAATCCATCACGCCAAGCACGCCTGGCTGGAGGTCATTGTTTTTCAATGAAGGGTCATTTTCCACATCTTCCGGCCTGACTTCCACCACCATGCCACTGTTTGACCACTGCGTGCCACGATTGCTTGGCGACATGCCATTGACAACTATCTGCTCAGGCCCCGTGGCAGCCGGAATGACGAAACCTCCAGGACACATACAGAAAGAATACACGCCCCTGCCATCAGCTTGGGTCACGAAAGAATACTCTGCCGCTGGAAGATATTTTCCACGCCCATTCTTGTTATGGTATTGTATGCGGTCGATGACTTGCGAAGGATGCTCCAATCGCACGCCAACGGCAATGCCCTTCGCCTCCATGTCGATACCAGCACTGGCAAGGTATCTGTAAACGTCTCTCGCGCTGTGCCCCGTGGCCAAGATGACCGGGCCACGAAACTCAAGCTCCTTTCCCGACACCAAGTCGACGGCCTTTACGCCAACTACCCGTTCATCCCCGGCTATCGACTTGTCGATAACAAGGCTGGTCATCTTTGTTTGGAAGTGAACCTCTCCTCCACATCTTATTATCTGTAGGCGCATGTTCTCTATCACCCTCGGCAGCTTGTCGGTGCCGATATGCGGATGAGCGTCGGCAAGGATAGACGTTGAGGCTCCGTGTTGGCAAAACACGTTCAATATCTTCTCCGTGTTGCCACGCTTGTGGCTGCGCGTGTATAGTTTTCCATCGCTGTATGCGCCCGCTCCGCCTTCACCGAAGCAATAGTTGCTCTCCGGGTCCACCTTCTGCGTCTTGGTGATAAGGGCCATGTCTTTCTTCCGCTCCCTCACGTCCTTGCCCCTTTCTATGATAACCGGACGGAAGCCAAGCTCTATCAGTCTGAGTGAAGCGAAAAGTCCGCCAGGCCCCTCGCCCACCACGACCACTTCTGGCCGGTCGCCAACATAAGGGTACTCAGTGTGTTGATACTCATCGTCTTGCGGCGTCTCGTTGATGTAGACCCTAACCTTCAAGTTAACGAAAATAGCGCGCTGGCGAGCGTCGATGCTACGCTTCAGCACGCGCACATGGTTAATGGTACGCACGTCAAGTCCATTTTCATGCGACAACCACGCCTTTAGGTCCTGCTCAGACGAAGCCACCTGCGGCGTTACCCTAAGCAGATATTCTTCTGTCATCTCTATGTAAATCCTCTATTATTATTTCAAAAACAATATATCACTTCACAATTACATTTTAATTGCAAAATTAAACAAATTCAATCGATTTGCGCCCCTTCTTGAACAATTTTATTGTTTTCTTTGTCAAAAAGACAAAACATTATTACCTTTGCAAGCAAGTACAGCCATTATCCCTTACGTATCGGGAATGGCTGCGCAATAACAAACAAAAAATCATTTAATCAATGAAAGTATTAAAATTCGGCGGAACATCGGTAGGTTCCGTGAAAAGCATTCTGAGTCTGAAACGTATCGTAGAGAAAGAAGCGCGCAAGCAACCCATTGTCGTTGTCGTAAGCGCGTTGGGCGGCATCACCGACATGCTCATCTCCACATCGCGTCTTGCGCAAGAGGGCAAGGACGAATGGAAAGAGCAGTTTGAGCAAATGGTAGACCGCCACCACAAGATGATAGACACCATCATCACCGATACCAACGACCGGGAGATGCTTTTCAACAAAGTAGACTCGCTGTTTGAACAACTACACTCCATCTATTTCGGTGTTTACCTCATACATGACCTCAGCAAGAAGACCCTTGACGCCATCGTGAGCTATGGAGAGCGCCTGAGCTCCAACATAGTGTCGACACTGGTGAAAGGCTCACGCTGGATGGACTCTCGCGACTTCATAAAGACCACCATATCCCCCAACGGCAAGATTATTCTCGACACAGACCTGACCAACCATCTCGTGAAGAAGGCATTCGCAGACCTGCCACGCGTCACCCTCGTGCCGGGCTTCATCTCTTCCGACAAGGACTCTGGCGAGACCACGAACCTCGGACGCGGAGGCTCCGACTATACCGCGGCCATAATAGCCGCCGACCTCGATGCCGAGATTCTTGAGATATGGACCGACGTGGACGGCTTCATGACAGCCGACCCAAGAGTCATAAAGACCGCATACACCATAGACGAGTTGAGCTACGTGGAGGCCATGGAGCTCTGCAACTTCGGAGCAAAAGTGGTTTATCCTCCCACGATATACCCAGTGCGCATAAAGAACATCCCCATAAGGGTCAAGAACACCTTCAACCCGGAAGCGCCTGGAACCATAATAAAAGACAAGATTGACAACGACCACAAGCCAATCAAAGGCATCTCGAGCATCAAGAACACCTCGCTCATCACCGTGTCGGGACTTGCCATGGTCGGCGTGATAGGCGTGAACAGGCGAATCTTCACGGCACTTGCCGACAACGGCATTTCCGTGTTCATGGTGTCGCAAGCATCATCAGAGAACTCCACGTCAATAGGCGTGCGCGACGAGGACTCCGCAGACGCGGCAAGAGTGCTCAACAACGAGTTTGCCGCGGAGATAGAAGACGGAGCCATGTTCCCAATGCACGTGGAGAGCAAGCTCGCCACAATAGCCATAGTGGGCGAGAACATGAAGCACGCGGCAGGTATCGCCGGAAAACTCTTCGGCACACTTGGCCGAAGCGGTATCTCAGTGATAGCGTGCGCTCAAGGAGCATCGGAAACTAACATATCTTTCGTGGTGCGGGGAGCAGAACTGAGGAAGGCCATGAACGTGCTCCACGACTCTTTCTTCCTTTCAGAATACAAGGTGCTGAACCTTTTCATCTGCGGCATAGGAACCGTCGGCGGAAAGCTCATCGAGCAAATACGCTCGCAATACGACAACCTGAAAGAGCACTCACGGTTGAAGCTGAACGTCGTTGGCGTGGCAAGCTCGCACAACGCCATATACTCACGAGACGGAATTGACCTGGCCAACTACAAGGAGCTGCTCAAGGCCTCGGAGCCAAGCGACCCAGAGAAGCTGCGCGACACCATCCTATCGATGAACATATTCAACGCCGTGTTTGTTGACTGCACGGCCTCAAAGGAAATAGCCGCGCTCTACCAAAGCTTGCTCGACCACAACGTCAGCATTGTAGCGGCCAACAAGATTGCCGCAAGCTCAAGCTATGATGATTATACAAGATTGAAAGAGACCGCATTGAGAAGAGGCATCAAGTTCCTCTTCGAGACCAACGTGGGAGCCGGACTGCCCATCATAGGCACCATCAACGACCTGCGCAACTCCGGTGACCGCATACTCAAGATTGAGGCCGTGCTGAGCGGAACGCTCAACTATATCTTCAACAAGATCTCAGCCCAGTGCCCATTCTCAGAGACCGTGAAACGCGCCAAGGAGGAAGGTTACTCTGAGCCAGACCCACGCATTGACCTCAGCGGCACCGACGTGGTGCGCAAGATCGTAATCCTGGCCCGCGAGGCAGGCTATCGTGTCGAGCAAGAAGACGTGGAGAAGCACCTCTTCGTGCCAGACCACTTCTTCACAGGCTCACTGGAGGACTTCTGGAAGCATTTGCCAGAGCTGAACGCCGACTTCGAGGAGAAACGCAAGAAGCTGGAGGAAGAAGGCAGACGCTGGCGTTTCATAGCGACAATGGACCACGGGAAAGTGAGCGTGGCCCTGAGAGACATGACACAAGACAGCCCCTTCTACAACCTGGAGGGCAGCAACAACATCGTCCTGCTCACGACAGAACGCTACAAGGAATACCCCATGCTCATACAAGGTTATGGAGCCGGGGCAAGCGTTACGGCGGCAGGCGTGTTCGCCAACATCATAAGCATAGCAAACGTATAAGCCAGGATAGCATGAAACACATTATCATATTAGGCGACGGCATGGCAGACCACCCCGTGAGCCGCCTTGGGAACAAGACTTTGTTGCAATTTGCCGACACTCCTTATATGGACATGCTGGCGCGAAAAGGCCGCACGGGAAGGTTGATGACCATCCCCGACGGATTCCTGCCTGGATCGGAAGTGGCCAACAGCACCATTCTCGGCTACGACCAAAACAAGGTGTATGAAGGCCGTGGGCCATTGGAAGCCGCGAGCATAGGCTACGACATGGAGCCTGAGGATTTCGCGCTCAGATTGAACGTGATATGTGTAGGCGACGGAAAAATCGTCACCCACAACGGCGGCAACCTCTCAACGGAAAACGGCACCGTGCTGACAAACTATCTCAATGAGAAACTCGGCAACGAGGACATAAAGTTCATACCGGGCATACAATACCGACACTTGCTCATAGTGAAGCGGGCAAGCAAACACATTGTCTGCGCTCCGCCTCACGACCACCCTGGGGAAGAATGGCAGGGATTGCTCATTAAACCGGAGAAGGGATGGGAAGACAAGCGCGAACCCATAATGGGCTTTGACGGCAAGCCGACAGGCGAGTCACGCATGACAGCGCAGGAGACAGCCGACTTGCTCAACAGCCTAATAATAAAGAGCAAGGACTTGCTTGAGGCACATCCTTACAACAAGGCAAAGAAGGAGAATGGCGAACGCATGGCAAACCTGATATGGCCTTGGGGAGGCGGCTACCGTCCGTCGATGAAAACCCTCATGGAAAAATACCCGCAGGTAAAGAGCGGATCCTGCATCTCAGCCGTTGACCTGATAAAAGGCATAGGAAAATACGCCGGGCTCGACGTTATAAGCGTGCCACGCGCCACAGGACTGGCCAATACCAATTATGAAGGAAAGGTGGCCGCGGCAATAACGGCCCTGTACAACCAAGACTTTGTATTCGTGCATTTCGAGGCAAGTGACGAGGCGGGACACGACGGCAACCTCGAGTTAAAGCTCAAGACGATAGAGAACCTTGACCACAGGGTGGTAGAACCCATCTACAACGAGGTGAAACAATGGGATGAGCCTGTGGCGATAGCCGTCATGCCAGACCACCCCACTCCAGTGGAAGTGAGGACACACGTGAAAGAGCCGGTGCCTTTCCTCGTCTGGTACAATGGAATAGAGCCAGACAGCGTACAGACCTATGATGAAGTGTCGTGCGTAAGCGGTGATTATGGCATGCTTCATCTCACGGAGTTCATGGATAAATTCATGGAAATATAAACAACTAAACAAAACAAGACAAGACCAACATGAAATATTATAGCACAAACCACCAAGCCCCAACGACAACGCTTCGCGAAGCCGTGGAAAAAGGCCTCGCACCAGACCGCGGACTGTACATGCCTGAGAACATAAGACCATTGCCCAAGGCTTTCTTTGACAACATAGACTCCATGTCGTTTCAGGAGATTGCCTTCGAAGTGGCAAAGGCCTTCTTTGGAGATGACGTAGACGAGGCTTCGTTGAAAAATATAGTCTACGACACTCTCGCGTTTGACACACCAGTGGTGAAAGTAGACGGCAACATTTACGCCTTGGAGCTTTTCCATGGCCCAACGCTTGCCTTCAAGGATGTTGGTGCCCGATTCATGGCGCGCCTATTGCAATATTTCATCCGCAAAGACAGGGAGAAAACAAACGACAACCGCACGGTAAACGTCCTCGTGGCGACAAGTGGCGACACGGGGTCGGCAGTGGCCAACGGCTTCCTCGGAGTTGATGGCATACACGTCTACGTGCTTTACCCCAAGGGCAAAGTGAGCAAGATACAGGAAAGCCAATTCACCACTTTAGGCCAAAACATAACCGCGCTGGAGATAGACGGCGTGTTTGATGATTGCCAAGCACTCGTAAAAAACGCATTCATGGACAAGGAACTTACCTCGCACATGATTCTCACTTCTGCCAACAGCATCAACGTGGCTCGCTTCTTGCCGCAAGCATTCTATTATTTCAACGCTTACGCACAACTGAAACGCGACGGCGTGATTGGCAAGGACGGGGCCAAGCTCACTTTCTGCGTGCCCTCCGGCAACTTCGGCAATATCACAGCCGGCCTCTTCGCATGGAAGATGGGGCTTCCAGTGAGCCATTTCATCGCGGCAAACAACGCTAACGACGTGTTCTACAGCTATCTGCAGACAGGAGTATATACGCCAATGGCAAGCAAGCAGACCCTTGCCAACGCCATGGACGTTGGCGCGCCAAGCAACTTCGCGCGCATCTTGGACCTCTATAACAACGGAGAAGCTTGCCGCCCAGAAAATGGCAAAGAGGTGGAGGCCGTGCTGCCAGCAATTAAAAAAGACGTGAGCGGAGCGACATACACCGACGACAAGATTCGCCAAACCATGAAGCAATGCTATAAGGAAACAGGCTATGTGCTTGACCCTCACGGAGCATGCGGCTACAAGGCTCTCAAGGAGCAACTGCCTGACAATGAGGTCGGAGTATTCCTTGAAACGGCACATCCGGCTAAATTTAAGGAAAAAGTCGATAGCATATTGGATACCGACATTGCCATACCGGAACGCCTACAAGCATTCATGCGTGGCAAGAAACAAAGCATTGAAATGCCAAACGACTTTAACGTTTTCAAGAAATTCCTGCTTGACCAATAAATGAACATCAGCAAAGCTAAAATAAAGCTAATCCACTCTCTCGATAGCAAAAAAGGCCGTCGAGAGAGTGGATTGTTTATCGCGGAAGGCCCAAAAATAGTTGGTGACCTTTTGGAACTAATGCCAGCGAGGCTCATAATAGCCACCGCCGATTGGTTGGAAGCCAACAACGACCGTATCAATGATACAGAAACAACAGAAGTGAGTGATGAGGAGCTGAAAAAAACTTCCTTGCTTCAACACCCTCAAAAGGTCTTGGCGCTGTTCCCTATCCCAAACAACACGGAGAAGGACGACTGTCATCTCGCTGCACTTTTGACGGATAAAGACAAGGCAGGCAAACAGAAGCTCACAATAGCCCTCGACGACGTGCAGGACCCAGGCAACCTCGGCACGATAATACGCATAGCCGACTGGTTTGGCATAACCGACATTATTTGCTCTCACGATACCGTAGACGCATTCAGCCCAAAAGTGGTGCAAGCCACGATGGGGAGCATAGCAAGGGTGCACATTCATCATGCTGACCTGGAGAACCTTATCAAGACCTTGCCAACCGACTTCCCTGTTTATGGAACATTCCTCGATGGCAGCGACTTGTATGACAAGCCGCTGTCTGTTGGCGGAATCATCATCATGGGCAATGAGGGCAAAGGCATCTCGCAACCAGTAAAAGCACTCGTGAATCACCGGTTACTGATTCCCAACTACCCGAAGGGAAGGAAGACCGCAGACAGTCTTAACGTAGCCATTGCCACGGCTATAACTTGCGCTGAGTTCAGACGGAGAATCTGAGACGCAAGGAGTTGAGCACTACACTGATACTTGAGAATGCCATAAGAGCAGAGCCCCACATGGGCGTGAGCTGGATGGGAGGATTATCGTAAAAGAGATACAACACCCCAGCCGCCAAGGGGATACACACAAGATTGTAGACAAACGCCCAGAAGAGATTTTCCCTAATCATGCGTGCTGTCTTCTTACTAAGTTGGAAACCGAATGGCAACACGCTAAGATCATCGGTCATCAACGTCACTTGAGCCACGTCCATCGCCACGTCTGTTCCTGTGCTAATGGCTATCGAAACGTCGGCGAGAGCCAAAGCCTGCGTGTCATTAATACCATCGCCTATCATGGCAACGGTCTTGCCGTCAGCCTTCAACTTCCTGACAAGTTCTTCCTTGTCTTGAGGCTTGCATTGAGCCTTGAAATGGCCTATGCCAGCTTTTTCGGCCCAATATGAGGCGGCGTTCTCGTTGTCACCGCTCATCATGTATATGTCTATCCCGTTTTGACGTAATTTCCTCATGGCTTCAGCCGCATGGGGCTTCAAGGTCTCGCGTTCTTCAAAAGACAAACCGTCCGTGGCCGTAAAGTCAACGTTCTGATTAGGAATAGTCAACGTCCCGGTCTTGTCAGTCACCAAGACGTCAACCTTATGCATGGTTTCCAATGCAGCCGCGTCTTTAATCAAAAGATGCTTGCTTGCAGCCTTGCCAATTCCCACCATCAGCGCGGTAGGCGTGGCAAGCCCCATGGCACATGGACAAGCAATGACGAGCACCGTCACAGCCGACACGATGGCCTTATACAACAGTGGCATCCCACCCAGGCCTATCCAAAGCAAAAAAGTGATTAAAGCCAAGGCCGACACAATGGGCACAAAATACACGACCATCCTGTCCACAATGCGTTGCACAGGCGCCTTGCTATTCTGCGCTTCTTGAACCATACGAATGATATGGGCAAGAGCCGTTTGCTCACCAACTTGGCGCGCACGCATACGAAAAACGCCTTGTGAGGGAATTGTTCCGGCAAGCACCTTCGACTTAGCCTTTTTCTCGACAGGAGTTGGTTCGCCCGTTATCATGCTTTCATCAACATAAGCAGCATCCGCTGTCATGAAGCTTGAAGCGGAGATTACCTCACCGTCTACCGGCACCCTTTCTCCTGGACGCACCTCGAGAATGTCTCCGACATCAATCGTTGACACTGGCACCTCGCGCAATTCTCCGTCCTCTACGACATGCGCCGTCTTCGGGGCCATCCCCATTAGCTTACGTATACTCGATGCCGTGCTGTCCTTCGCCCTCTCTTCCAATAAACGCCCCAAAAGGACAAACGATATTATCATTCCACAAGAATCGAAATAAGTCAAGGAAGGGTCACCCAAAAAGGCGTTCCAGGCAGAGAAAAGAAAAGAGATGCTTGTTGATAGGGCCACAAGCGTATCCATATTAGCCACCCCGTGAAGTAATTGCCTCACGGAATTCACATAAAAGGCCCTGCCACAGAAAAACATGTTAGCGAAGGCTATGAGAAGACAGACTTGATTTGTTTGATCTAAATCGCCTATATTAAGCCAACGCATGCTAATAGCCATGCTTGCAACCGATAAGAATATCGACAATAACGTCTTGCGGACAAGCATGGAATATTCTTGCTTCCTGATTGTCTCAACCGACCTACCTATCTCTATAACAAGGTCATAGCCTATTGAGTTAATCTCCTTCTTCATCGCCTCCAAGGAGATTTTACTCTCGTCATAGTCAATCATGGCAGAGCGACCTATAAGGCTTACAGACACATCATTGACACCAGGCAAGGAGCGTAATTTGTTTTCTACATTGGCAGAGCATGAGGCACACGCCATGCCTACAACAGGTACGGTCTTCTTCATCGATTAGGAAACTTGTCGACTATTAAATCTCCAATTCGTAGCGTCCTGCAGCCTCTACAGCCTCCTTCATCTGCTGAGCGTCGACCTTATTCTCATCGAAGTCGACATTCACACAATGATCCGAAAGACTAACCTCTACCGCATTAACACCACAAAGGTCTTTCAACGCACTCTCAACATGAGCTTTGCAATGCTCACATTTCATACCGTTCACTACAAATGTCTTATTCATTTTATTAAAGATTGAAGGTTAAAAAAATCATTTCACACTTTTATCACTTTTCCTTCCGACGCAAGAATGGAATTAGGGAAGATGGCCTTTGCCTCATTCAAGATCGCAGACTCGTTATCATACCTGGCGCTGAAATGCCCAAGCAAGAGTTTTCCGACATGAGCCTCTCGCGCCACATTAGCCGCTTGCTGGGAAGTGGAATGATAATAGAGCTTAGCACGATTAGCGCATGAACTGTCATAAGTGGAATCATGGTAAAGCAAATCCACATCCTTGACAAGTTCGTGAAGATTTGGCATATAACGCGTATCGCAACAATAAGCATAAGAACGTGGAGGGTCAGCAGGTGTGGTAAGCCTGCTATTTGGAATCAACGTTCCATCTTCTATTGTCCAGTCAGCCCCTGCCTTAATATTATTGATTTGGCTTATTGGGATATTAAAACAATCAATCATGTCACGACGTATATGCGGCAACGTGGGACGCTCACGAAACAAGAAGCCTGAACAAGGAATGCGGTGAACAAGAGGTATGCTCTCAACCACAAGGCTCCTGTCCTCGTAAATAACCTTATTGGTTGTTGTGTCAACAGCATGAAACTCAACCTTATACTCAAGTCCATTACAGATAAGCTTCATTTGCTCATCAAGCAAAGATTTCAATGATTCCGGAGCATAAATGCTTAAAGGAGCCGTACGTCCAAGCATGCCAAAGGTAGAAATCAAGCCAATAAGACCAAAGCAATGGTCACCATGAAGATGGGATATGAAAATGGCTTGAATCTTTGTGAAGCCTATGCGCGATCGACGAAGCTGTATCTGCGTCCCCTCGCCGCAATCAATCATGAAAAACTTTCCACGAATCTCCACGACTTGTGACGAGGCAAAATGCTTCAATGTGGGCAACGCGCTCCCACAACCCAAGATATGAATATTGAATGGTTCCAATGTTACGACAATACTAAGTACATAAGAGAGAATTGCTTACTCAACCCTTTTATAAACAAAGATTCCTACCTTATTTTCCAAATAAAGGGAATCGCTACCGAGGTTGTCAATATCAAACGTGTCACGATTTAGCAAAATCTTGCCGTTAAGGATTTTCCATGTTGTCCATGGGTTCTTCTCGGCCTCAACATCCGATTTTACTTCTCCACCCTCAAGAATCTCAAAGTTCTTGTCAATGCTTGTCCACTTACCTTGAAGCGTCGTGAGGTTTATAACCTTTCGAGCGCATTTCTCTCCGTCAATGGGCTGTCCCTCAACAACGGCAAGACGATCGCCAGCAAGCAATCCGCCAACAACAGTTTGGCTTCCATCGGCCGAATCAGGCAATGCAAAGGCAAGGGTGTCACCGCCATCGGTAATCAACTGAAGAGAATGCATCATCGTGCCGTCTCCACAGACACCATAGATAGTAGAGTCTTTAGTGTCGGTTTGCTCAGATGCCTCTACCCCTTTAACATTTCGTTGTGGTTTATCGTGACAAGCAGATATCAAAAAGATCAATGACAATAATGCTAAGCCAAAATATTTTTTTTTCATAACTATAACTATAATTACTGTTCTTTTTTCTTTGCCTCATCCCAATAGTTGTCCATTTCCTCGAGGGTAAGATCTTTGATACTCCTTCCCTCTTCCTTGACCTTGTTCTCTATATAAGTAAACCTGGAAATGAATTTCTTGTTGGCCCGTTCAAGGGCATTGTCTGGATTGAGATGATATAAGCGCGCTGCATTAATAACGCTAAATATAAAATCGCCCAACTCTGTTGTAGAACGGTCCTTGTCCCCATTTTCCAGTTCCGTCTCCAACTCGCCAAGTTCCTCACGCACCTTCTCCCACACATCAGCAGGCTTTTTCCAATCAAACCCGACGTTTCGCGCCTTATCTTGTATGCGATAAGCCTTAATGATTGACGGCAACGCGTCTGGCACGCCACTCAGCACCGTCTTGTTGCCATCGCGTTCCATTTGCTTGCGTTGCTCCCAAGACGACTCCACCTGGGAAGAAGTCTTAGGCGTATTACTCGTAGAAGTGTCTGTCGAAGAACACGTTTTTTTATAGTTGACGTGGCCATCCGCATCAATTTCCATGTCTTCATTGCTCACCGTCCAGCCTCGCCAGTCAATGAAATCATGACGAAACATCAACTTGTCTGCCTGATGGTTACAAACATCGGCAATATCAAAATCTCCTGTTTCAGAACCTATCACCGAATAAAGTATGACATGCTCCATGACATCGCCAAGCTCCTTGCAGACCTCCGGGCGGTCATTTTTCATAAGAGCGTCACAAAGCTCGAAAGTCTCCTCTATGGTATTAGGCCTCAAACTCTCAAAAGTTTGCGCCTTATCCCATGGACAATCATGTCGAAGTCGTTCTTGCACGTCAAGCAAGCGTTCAAAAGCCTTTAGTTTATCCTCTTTAGTATGCATCACTAAGGTTATTTTCTTGCAAAGTTAATGGTTTTTGTTTGAAAATTCGTAATTTTGCACCGATAATAATTAGACAACAAAAATTATTAAGAGATACATGGAATTGGCAAGTAAGTACGACCCGAATCAAGTAGAGTCGAAATGGTATCAGTATTGGCTTGACAACAAGCTTTTTTCATCTCACCCCGATGGCCGTGAGCCTTATACCGTGGTCATTCCCCCACCAAATGTCACAGGCGTGCTCCACATGGGACACATGCTCAACAACACTATCCAAGACATTCTTGTGCGCAGGGCACGCATGGAGGGAAAGAACGCGTGCTGGGTACCTGGTACCGACCACGCTTCAATAGCCACAGAAGCAAAAGTCGTGGGCAAACTTGCCGAGCAAGGCATCAAAAAGACCGATCTCACACGTGAGCAATTCCTGGAGCACGCATGGGATTGGACACGCGAACACGGTGGCATCATCCTAAAGCAGCTTCGCAAGCTTGGATGTTCCTGCGACTGGGATCGCACTTCATTCACCATGGATGAGACACGCTCCAAAAGCGTTATCCATGTTTTTGTGGACTTGTACCGCAAAGGCCTTATTTATCGTGGAGTGCGCATGGTCAACTGGGATCCAAAAGCCAAGACAGCCCTTTCTGATGAAGAGGTAATCTATAAGGATGAGCACTCCAAGCTGTATTACTTGAAATATTACGTGTCCAAGGAAGACCAAGCAAAGGTCGAGCGCAAAGCCGAAGGAAACGTGATGCACCAAGACGCCCAAGGCTATTATGCCGTAGTGGCAACAACACGTCCAGAGACCATCATGGGCGACTCAGCAATGTGCATTAATCCTGAAGACGTGAAAAACACATGGCTAAAAGGCCTCCACGTCATCGTTCCTTTGGTTAATCGTGTTATTCCTGTCATCGAAGACTCCTACGTTGACATACAGTTCGGTACAGGTTGCTTAAAAGTCACGCCAGCACATGACGTGAACGACCACATGCTTGGACTGAAGCATCACTTGGAGACCATTGACATCTTCAACGATGATGGCACTATTTCCGAAGCAGCCGGCTTATACATTGGTCAAGACAGAATGGATGTGAGAAAGCAAATCGCCATTGATCTTGAAAATGCCGCCCTCATGGAGAAAGTGGAGGACTATGATAACAAGGTGGGATTCTCCGAGCGCACAAGCGTGCCTATCGAGCCAAAGCTGTCGACACAGTGGTTCTTGAAGATGAAGCATTTCGCTGACATCGCACTGCCCCCTGTGATGAGCGACGAGATTGAATTCTTCCCAAAGAAATACAAGAACACTTATAAATACTGGCTAGAAAACATCAAGGATTGGTGCATCAGCCGCCAACTTTGGTGGGGCCATCGCATCCCGGCCTTCTATTTCACGACAACTGATGGTAAACGCGACTTCGTTGTCGCAGAAACAGCGGAGGAGGCTCTTAAGGAGGCTCAAAAGAAGAACCCATCATTAACAGCCGATGGACTGGAGCAAGAGAGTGACTGCCTTGACACATGGTTCTCAAGTTGGTTGTGGCCTATTTCACTCTTCAACGGAATACTTGATCCAGACAACAAGGAAATAGACTATTATTATCCCACAAGCGACCTTGTTACTGGGCCAGATATCATCTTCTTCTGGGTAGCACGCATGATTATGGCAGGCTATGAATACAGGGGCAAGATGCCGTTCCGCCATGTTTATTTCACAGGTATTGTTAGAGACAAGCTTGGCCGCAAGATGTCAAAGAGCCTTGGCAACTCACCTGATCCAATCATGCTCATGGACAAATACGGAGCTGACGGCGTGCGTATGGGAATGATGTTATCAGCTCCAGCTGGCAACGACATTCTTTTTGACGAGAGCTTATGCGAACAAGGACGCAACTTCAACAATAAGATTTGGAACGCTTTCCGCCTTGTCAAGGGTTGGGAAACGGCCAACATTGAGCAGCCAGATAATTGTCGTACAGCAGTGGCATGGTTTGAGGCTAAGCTCAAAGAAGTAAACGCCATCATGAACGAACAGTTCAAGACTTATCGCATATCTGAGGCGCTGATGACCGTATACCGCCTGTTCTGGGATGAGTTCTCAGCATGGTATCTTGAACTCATCAAGCCTGCATATGTTGATGGCAAGCAACAGCCAATTGATGAGACTACAATGAATGCAACATTGCATTTCTTTGAGACATTGATGCAAATGCTCCACCCGTTCATGCCATTTATCACTGAGGAATTATGGCAGCACATAACTGAACGCAAGCCAGGTGAAAGCATCATGACTTCTACGCTGAAAATCGGAGAGGCACAAGCAGCCGACATAAAACTATGCGCTGACATGGAAGTGGTAAAGCAGATTGTCGCAAACGTCAGAGCCATCCGCAACGAGAAGAATATTGCTCCCAAAAAGGAACTTGAGCTTCAAGCAATTGGAGAGAATCATTACGATTCTTACAGTAGCATCATTGTAAAAATGGCAAATCTCAAATCACTTTCTGTTGCTGACAACAAGGCCGCTGACGCATCTTCGTTTATGGTTGGCACAGATGAATTTGCCGTGCCAATTGGCGACCTCATTGACGTAGACGCAGAGATAGAGAAGCAAGAGAAAGAGCTGCAACATCTAAAAGGCTTCCTTGCGGGTGTTCAAAAAAAGCTCTCCAATGCTAACTTCGTCTCTCATGCCCCTGAAGCTGTGGTGGAAAAAGAGAGAAAAAAACAAAGCGACGCAGAGGAGAAGATTGCCAACATTGAAGAAAGTCTCAAAGCGCTTAAAGCCAAAAAGTAATTGTAAAACGGATGCAATTATAATTGCATCCGTTATATTCTTATGAAGAAACGTATACTGTATTTTCTTGTCTTGCTTGTCGCAGCATTATTTGTCACGTCCTGCACTGAGGAGGGAACCAATACTGAAAGCATCAACAAGCAGACTATACTCGTGTTTATGCCATGGACAGGAACGTCAAGTGGCAGCCAAGGTTTATACCCATACTTTAAGCAAAACCTTGACAGCATAGAAAGCGCAATCGTAAAAGCAGGAAAGATGAACGGAAGAGCGCTTGTCTTCCTAAGCACGTCGGCAAACAAGTCATCACTTTATGAGATTACGCTTGTAAACAAGAAAATACAGCATACGTCAATCAAGGAATATTCCGGGAATTCGTACACTTCAGCTGAGGGCATCACAGAGATTCTCAACGATGTGCAAAGCAATGCCTATGCGCTGAACTATGCCATGATTGTAAGCAGTCATGGTATGGGGTGGACATTCAAAAACGACTGGAACGATTACCCTTATTCTGCAAAGAAACGCAGTGCTCGCATTTGCAACCGTCTTTCAAGCAGCAATGTGCCATATTATCCAACAAGATTTTATGGAAGTGTCGATGACATCAACAACTATGGAACTGACATAGAATCATTGGAAACAGGCATAAGAAACGCTGGAATGAAAATGCAATTTATCCTCTTCGATGATTGCTATATGGCAAATATTGAAACAGCATATCAACTGAAAGATGTCACCAATTTCCTTATTGGCTCCACATCAGAGGTCATGGTTAAAGGCATGCCATACCAAACCATGTGGACGTCTCTTGCCTCACCGACACCAACTTACGCTACCATTACGGATGCATTCCATAAATTCTATTCCAACTATAAACCACCATGTGGCACGCTCTCAGTTATTGATTGTAGACAAATGGACAAACTTGCGGAATTAATGAAGCGCATCAACAACAAGTTTAAATTTGACAGCAATAAGCTCGATAGCATTCAGGTATTGGATGGATTCAGTAAAAGCATTTTCTACGACATGAAAGATTATGTAGATTCTTTGTGCACAGATAAAGATTTACTGAACGATTTCAACTCAGCCTTCAACCAAGCCACTAAGAGTACAGTACATACCGACTCTATTTATTCAGCAATAAACCCTTTAGAAGGAGGACAGTTCATCAAACTCAAAAGATATTCTGGAATTACAATTTCTGACCCAAGCATCAATAGCGTGGCCTTGAAAGGAAAAGAAAAAACTGCTTGGTGGAAAGCTACACATTAATCATAAACAAAAAGTAACATTATCATAAACCTGCAATGCCAAGCTCAAAAGTTAGCATTGCGGGTTTTATGTTTATAGCGATTACTTCTTATCACGATACAACACCCAACTGTTCCTCTTCAACCTTCTCAGTTCTAAGACATTCCTTGCAAATACCTTTGTAATAAAGCTGTGCCTCATCTATAATATTGCCATCGCACATTACTGACTTTTTAAATTGCGGAGCCTTCTCATTCATAAGGTCAAACACCTTGCCGCACTTCCGACATAGGAAATGAACATGAGGATGTATGTCACCATCATAGCATACATGATGATCGTCAATTGTTATCATCTGTGCAGCACCTGTTTCTGAAAAAAGCCGCAAAGTATTATAAACCGTAGTCCTGCTCAATGTTGGCATTTCCGGCACGACACCCTGATAAACATCCTCAACGGTTGGATGCGTACGATGGGTAAGCAAAAAAGACATAATGGCAAGTCTTTGGGTTGAAGGTCGCAAGCCTCTGTTTACAAGACGGTTGTAAGCTGGAATGTTCATGATTTTCCTAATCTGCAAGAATATGATAAACAGTCTGATCTCGTTTATGTTGTTACAAAGTTACTCAAATTAGTTTTAATTACAAAAGAAAAGTTGGAAAACTTACAATATATTGCTATATATTGCAAGCTAACCAACTTTCTAATGTAAAACAAAATAACTAAAATAGCTTATGACAGAACTTCTTTCACAAGTTCTTCTTTTGTGACAAGTTTCTGTTCGCCCGTAGTCATATTTTTCAGAGTTACCATTCCCTGTGCTATCTCATCATCACCAGCCAAAGCTACAAATGCTATGCCTTTCGCATTGGCATATCCCATCTGCTTCTTCATTTTTGCCTTGTCAGGGAATATTTCCGTACGTATACCAGCCTTACGCGCCATTGATGCGATTGGGAGGCAATACATAGTTTCCTTTTCACCAAAGTTGATGAAAAGCAATTGCGTTGCCGTGGTCGCCTCTTTCGGATAAAGGTCAAGCGCATTAAGCACGTCGTAAATACGGTCAGCACCAAAACTGATACCTACGCCAGACAAGCCAGGCATTCCGAAAATACCAGTAAGGTTATCGTAGCGGCCACCACCCGTGATACTGCCCATAGGCGTATCAAGAGCCTTAACCTCGAAAATGGCACCTGTATAGTAGTTCAACCCACGTGCAAGTGTGAGATTAAAGTTAACCACATTCTTTAATCCTACGGTTTTTAGCGTATTAAGGATGAACCTTGATTCTTCCACACCCTTTAGGCCAACCTCAGAAGACTGCAGGAACTTTTCCATGACAGCAAGCTTCTCATCGTTAGAACCCTCAAGCTTTATCACAGGTTGTAATTTGGCTATTGCTTCCTCTGGCAGACCATCGTTGCGTAATTCCTCGTTGACATTGTCAATACCGATTTTGTCAAGCTTATCAATAGCGACTGTTATGTCCACTATCTTGTCAGCCTCGCCTATCACCTCGGCAATACCCGAAAGAATCTTTCGGTTATTAATCATTATCTCGACCCGAATACCGAATTTTGAAAACACGGTATCAACAATCTGCATCAGCTCCACCTCATTAAGAAGTGAATTGCTGCCTACCACGTCAGCATCACACTGGTAGAATTCACGATAACGTCCTTTCTGCGGTCTATCCGCACGCCATACCGGTTGTATTTGATAACGCTTGAATGGCAATTGCAGTTCCTCGCGATGCATTACAACATAACGAGCAAAAGGCACTGTCAAGTCATACCTCAACCCTTTCTCGCAAAGCATTGACTGAAGCTTAAGCACATTACGTTCTTGCAAGTCGCCGTCACTAACGCCTTTCAAGTAATCACCAGAATTCAGCACTTTGAAAAGCAGCTTGTCGCCCTCGTCGCCATACTTGCCAAGAAGAGTGTGAAGTGTTTCCATGGCCGGCGTCTCTATCTGCTGAAAGCCATAAAGCGCATACACCTCTTTTATGGTGTTGAATATATAGTTTCTTTTAGCCATCTCCTCCGGACCGAAGTCACGGGTACCCTTTGGGATGGACGGTTTATTTGAACCCATATTTTTTATAAGTTAAAATATCAAAGTGTAATGGTTTGCTCACGGTCAGGACCGATTGAGATTATGCCAATCTTAGTCTCCAACTCATCCTCAAGGAACTTGATGTAGTCCTTGAACTCCTGCGGGAATTGATCAGGCGAAGTGAATTTGGTCATGTCAGTCTTCCAACCTTTCAATTCCTTGTAGATTGGCTCCACATTGTCAATTTCGTATGGGAAATCGCGTGTCTCCGTGCCATCTGGCAAGCGATAAGCCACACAAGCCTTAATCGTATCAAAACTGTCGAGCACGTCACTCTTCATCATGATAAGCTCCGTGACGCCATCTACCATTATGCTGTAACGCAACTGCACAAGGTCGACCCATCCACAACGACGCTCACGACCTGTCACAGCACCATACTCATGGCCAAGATCGCGAATGGTGTTACCAGTCTCGTCGAAGAGCTCTGTTGGGAAAGGTCCGGAGCCGACACGGGTGCAATAAGCCTTCATTATGCCATAGACATTCCCAATCTTGTTTGGTCCCACTCCCAAGCCAGTGCACGCACCAGCACAGATGGTATTGCTTGAAGTAACGAACGGATAACTACCAAAGTCGACATCGAGCATTGTGCCTTGAGCGCCTTCGCAAAGAATCGTCTTGCCAGAGCGCAACAACTTGTTTATCTCTATCTCGCTGTCCACGATGGGGAACTTTTTAAGGTATTCCACACCTTCCAACCATTTCTTCTCCGTAGCCTCAAAGCCCTCAAAGTCAGTCCAACCAAGAGCCTTTAGCATTTCAAGGTGGCGCTGTTTGTGAGCCTCGTATTTAGCCTCGAAATTCTCAAGAATGTCACCGACGCGCAATCCATTACGACTTACCTTATCAGTATAAGTCGGGCCAATGCCCTTTCCTGTCGTACCGACCTTGTTTTTTCCCTTTGCGGCTTCCTGCGCACGATCGAGAATACGGTGAGTAGGCATAATCAAGTGTGCCTTTTTGGATATACGCAGACGTGTGTGAAGTTCATGTCCGCTCTTCTCAAGATCTTTGGCCTCATCCATGAACAAGTCCGGGGCCAATACAACGCCATTGCCGATAAAGTTGACCTTACCACCCTGGAAGATACCAGAAGGAATGCTGCGGAGAACATATTTCTGTCCTTCAAATTCCAGCGTGTGACCAGCGTTAGGACCGCCCTGGAAGCGTGCCACCACATCATATCTCGGGGTAAGGACATCTACCACTTTACCTTTGCCCTCATCGCCCCACTGCAAACCCAGCAGGACATCAATCTTACCGTTTTCCATATTTTCAAAGATTTTTAATATACTCTTGGTCCAAAGATTCCCGTACCAACCCTGACCATTGTGGAATGGCACTGCACGGCTATCTTATAATCATGGCTCATACCCCACGAACGCTCTTTAAACCATGGAGCGTCAGCGAAATAATCTTGTTTTATCTCAGTAAAGAACTCCCATGCAGAATTCATCTCCTTACGTATCTGAACTTCATCTGGCACGTTGCTCGCCATCATCATGACACCGCAAATACGTACATTGTGCATATCCTTCCATTCTTGTGATTTCAACATCTCGCGACATCCATCAAGCGTGAAGCCGTATTTTGTCTCCTCCTCTGCGATATGAAGTTCCAAAAGAATGTCTATGACACGGTCGTTCTTAGCCGCTTGCTTGTTAATCTCCTTCATTAACTTAACAGAGTCAACAGCCTCGATCATTGAGATGTAGGGGGCTATATATTTAACCTTGTTTGTCTGCAAATGCCCTATGAAATGCCACTCAATGTCTTTAGGCAATTGCTCAACCTTTTCCTTTAACTCTTGTTCATGGCTTTCGCCAAAAACACGTTGACCGGCACTGTAAGCTGCCTCAATATACTCCTTTGGATGATATTTGCTGATGGCTACGAGCCTGACACCTTCTGGCAAGCAAGCTCTCACCGCATTCAAGTTGTTTACTATTTCAACGTCTTTCATGCTTCCTCCTTTTGAGTGGCTACAGTCTCACTTTTCTTGTGGTTTTCAGGATTGGATTCATGCTCAAAGACATCCATTATTTGAGTCTCGGCAACGCTTGCCATTTCGTAATCTATCATCGTGGAACCCATCACGTCACTAATGTTTTTCACCGCGCCTGGCAATGACGCTGATTGAACCAGATAGGTTACGGCAGAGCGTTTCTCTTTTTGCGATTTCTCGTCAATTGTGATAAACATCAGCTTTGCCTTATACCATTTGTCATCCTTGTCCATGTCAGAAAAGAAAATCTCATGGTAAGCCGCAGGCTTAATGTCAGTGATTTTATAGTCGCCAGAGATGAACGCCTTCATTTCCTCCATGATGGCGCCCTCTGCCTCGGTAAAGCTCAGCGCGTCGACAACATAATGCTCGGTGACATTTTTCAGCGTGCCGTCCTCTTGCGTCTTGGCATAGCGAATTTTAATCTCAAACCAATCTGATGTACGTGATCTCATATTATGTTGTGTTTATTTTGTGTTTTGATTTTTATAATTTCGTTCCCGTTAACTCTTCTTGACTATGCTCACGCCCCTGAAAAGGTTGTCGAGTGCCGCGTAAGTGTATGCCGCACGGTCGTGCACTGTCAAGTCATGTCCCATTCGCTTACGCAAATCCATCAATTTCGACACGGCATCGGTATAGTTGTCTGGGGTTATGCGCATGCTCATGCGGTCTGCCATTCCATTGTCAAAGCCAAAATAGCGTGTCAGCATGTCGGCAAACTGCCGCCGTTGCAAGTCGGAGATATGCTCCAGCTGGGCTGCCACGCCTTTCTTTGGTCTGTAAATGTGAAACACGAGGTCATCGGGCTCGCCACCACGCTGTCCGTGGTTATAGCGTTTCTCGTAGTCGAAATAACAATCGCAAAAGCCATTTTCGGCAAGTTCATGAAGTTCTGTCTTGGCAGGCTCAAGCACTCGGCGACAGAAGTCGCTGAACTTGGTATACATATTCTCCAAACGGAGCATCTTGCGAAACTCGAAAGTATTGACCACCCATGTTCCCTTGTCTATCCAGCTCTTTATGAACATGTACACACGCTGCGAGTAACGGTTATGGCATGAGAAGACTATTTGCTTTCCGAGAGTTGAGTAACCAAGGCGCAGGGACAGCAATCGCTCTGCCACCTGGCGGTCTATTTTAAGTAATGTGTATTTCTCATATATTCCAGCACCTTCAGGAATATACACGTCGCAAAGGTTGGTCACTTTAAGATAATTCCTGCCATCCACGGTCTTATATGGTATTTCCACTGGAACCGTAGCCAGCAGCTTCAAGCTGTCGCGTAGTTGAGGATAATGATTGGGGTCCACACCGAGACCTTTGAAAAACAACTTTATCTCCAACCTGCCGTCAGGATCAAGTTCCGTCGGGAAAAGAGAAGGCTCAAGGGTCTTCATGTCGAGCATCTCGCGGAGCTTCTGCTGCATTTTCTCAACAATGCTCACGAGTATCCTTATCTGTATAAGCGAATAGTCGTGCCTCATCATTGTCACGGCTATGGGTTGCAACAGCCATGTCTCATTTTCCAATGGGATTAAGTCTGTGGGAATGTTACGCTTGACATCGCGCTTTTTTCCTTTTCCGTACTCCCTCCTGCCTGTTTTCTTCTTGGCGGACGAAGCCTTCCTTTTTGGTGTTGCAACTGCCATCTTCTGTTATCGGTGCATTGTCTTGTTATTATTGCAAAGTTACGAAGAATGTTTGGAATATGCAAGCGTTTATTTCTTAGTAAATATTTTTAGCACTTTCAAAAGTCTTTCCAAAAGTCATCTCCGAAATCCAAACGACCTTGCACATAACGTTGACGACTGCCAGGTTCCTCAAAAGGATTACTTACAGACAGTCCTACCAGTCTCACCGGGCGTGCCGCGGAGAAGTCCACCTTTTGCAGCAGCTGCTTGGCTAACGCGAGTATGTCTTTTTTCGACAGCAAGACCTTATCAGCCGTGGCACAACGGCTTAATGCCGTGAAATCGGCATACTTTATTTTCAGAGTAAGCGTTTTCCCCTTAAATGCGGCCTTATCAAGACGCTCCACGAGTTCTACGACAAGGTGGTAAAGCTCTATTAGCATCTGCGATCTCATGGTTATGTCAGCCTCCATGGTCTTTTCGCAGCCAACAGACTTCCGCAAGCTCGACACGACCACAGGACGGTCATCAATGCCACGGGCAAAGTTATAATAAACCTCTCCGACCTTTCCGAACACGTCTCTTAAATGGTTGAGCGACACCGCCCTAAGGTCTGCCCCCGTAAAGATTCCCATTTTATGCATCCGGTCACTTGTCTTGGTTCCAACGCCCCAAAATTTTTCCACTGGCAAGTGAGCGATGAAGCTTGGGGCCTCATCAAGCGTGACTTCAAACTGACCGTCAGGCTTGTTGTAATCGCTTGCTATTTTTGCAAGAAACTTGTTAAAGGAAACGCCTGCAGAGGCTGTCAAGTGCAGTTCTTCCCGAATGCGATTTCTTATTTCCCTGGCTATATCGGCTGGCTCAGGAATGTGTTTCTTATTCTCTGTCACGTCAAGGAAAGCCTCATCTATGGAGATGGGCTCTACCAAGTCGGTATACTCCTTGAATATGGAATAAACTTGTTCTGACACCTCCTTGTAATGCTCATGCCTGCTTTCTATCACGATGAGATTGGGGCAATAATGCTTCGCGGTATACACCGACATGGCGGAATGCACTCCAAAACGCCTCGCCTCATAGCTTGCCGTGGACACTACGCCCCTCGGGACGTCACGGCCCACGGCAATGGGCTTGCCTCGCAGCTCTTCATGGTCGCGCTGCTCAACCGAGGCGAAAAAGGCATCCATGTCGACATGTATTATCTTCCTTTGCTCAAGCATTGTTTTCGGAGAAGACATCGTCAGCCTCGCGCATCTCGTCGTTGTCAAACCATTTCGACAACTTGGCATGAGCTTTTTCCCTTACCGATTCGGGCACGTCGCCCCAGACTTTCTTCAGCACATACAGCAACACGGCGAGATCGTCGCCAAGTCCCGCTATGGGAATGGCGTCAGGAATGATGTCAAGAGGACTGATGAGATAGCCCAAGGCACCTATTATTATGGCCTTGTCTTTCAGCGACACGTTATCGCTCTGCAAAGTATAATAAAGTATCAGCGAGACATAAACGAATTTTGCCCCTGCGCGTTTGGCGACGCGCGATATCTTGTCAACAAATTTCTCAGACGTATAACCGTCCTTGTATTTCATGAAGTCGGGCAGCGAATTGTTTTCCATATTGTGTTTGCTAAGAGAGTTTATAATGCGACAATCTTGTTGTTTCGGTAGGCTATCACCTTTTCTGAATAGTCAGCAAGCTCAGGATTTGCATTTCTAAGCCTGCGCAATCTCAATTTTACCAGCAAGGCCGACAATCCCTTGAGACATAAAGCGATAGCCACGCCTATCGCCACACCTGTCACAAGAGTGTACTTTCCCCATGGGAGCATGTCTTCCGGGAACGCACTGAGAATGATTATGGGAATAATGGCTATTATTCCATACTTGGTGAGCTGTGCTTTTTGACTTCCCTCACTGTCCAGGATGCGTTGGTATTCAAAGAGATAATCATCCAAGTCTTCTCTTTTCACACCTTCCATTACCGGGAAATCCGCTTCTCCTCCCCATCGCTTCATGGCGTTGGTGACGAGATGCTCATAATCGTCAAGGATATTTGGTTGCAAATCTTTCATGGCCTTCAAGACTTTTAGCGTGGTTACGTGAAAAAAAGAAAAGTAAGACAGTGCCCTGATAAGCCGGGTTCTGTATCCCCGCGAGCGGAGAGCTTTGTCATTTATCTAATCTGCAAGTCACCCTGCAGCTCAAGCGTTCTACCCTCCATCGTAGCTTTCAGAGAAGCATCGGGCAGGCAACCCTATCATGACGATGGTATACGCGAACTTGCAGCCTCCAGACGGCACAGCCTCGACGGTCACCCGCCGGCTGGTGGTCTCTTGCACCACCTTCTCACCCTTGCCCACGCCGACTTTCCGGGAATAGTCCCCGATAGTATCAGGCGCGGGCGGTTATTTTCTTCTGCCTTCACCTGTCGTCACCAACAGCTTCCATTTTCAGAAGTGGAGCGCCTTATGCTGCCCGGACTTTCCTCTCGCGCCACTTTCATGGCACCAGCGACAAGCCGGGGCACTGTCTTACAATATCATTATAATATATATATATGTCTAATCGTGTGTCACACATCATATCTGCTGCAAAATTAATAAAAACATTTATCAAACAAGGATATTATCACAGTATTTTACATGTTTTTGCTTTCACGGCAATTTAAACTATTGTAAAATAATCTGTCCTTCTGTTGAAGAAGCGTTAAGTGTTAAAATCAAAGTGTTAAAATCGAATAAACATATCTGCCAGAATGACAACTTACCGTTTTTTGACCTTATATTTGCAAGCAGAAAGAAAAAACAGGAAAAAGAATAATATCAAAATATTAAAGACATGAAAAAAATCACTTCTTATGTTGTAGGTGGCCTTTGCGTTATGTCGCTGACATTCTCGGCTGGCGCAGTCGTGAAGGCACAGGCCGCCACCAATGCCGTGGAGCAAGCCGGCCAACCCGTAGACCTCACCTATGCCTCAAAGAAGGCACTGGCCGCGGTAGTGAGCATCAAGACCGTGCAAAACTCAAAGACAAAGGTAGTTGAGATGAACAGCGATCCATTCGGTGATTTCTTCTCAAACCCATTCGGCTTTTTCGGCAATCCCGGACAGGGCAATGGAGGAAAGCAGAAACGCCAAGTGCGAACGCCTAAGCAGGAAGGCTTAGGCTCTGGCGTCATTATCAGCCCCGACGGGTATATCGTCACCAACAACCACGTCGTAGCAGGCGCTGACGAATTGACAGTCACCCTTGAGGACAACCGTGAGTTCAACGCCAAAATCATTGGCACTGATCCCACAACCGACCTGGCTCTTATCAAGATAGAGGGCAAGAACTTGCCTACTCTTCCCATCGGCGATTCAGACAAGCTGAAAGTGGGACAATGGGTTATCGCCGTGGGCAATCCCTTCGGACTGAGCAACACGGTCACCGCCGGCATCGTCTCTGCCAAGGCGCGCTCCATGGGCGCCAACGGCGTGGAGAGCTTCATACAGACCGACGCGGCTATCAACCGCGGCAACTCTGGCGGTGCCTTGGTGACCGCCGATGGTGAGCTCGTGGGCATCAACGCCATGCTTTACTCAGAGACTGGCTCTTACTCAGGTTATGGCTTTGCCATTCCTACCGCGATCATGAACAAGGTGGTGAGCGACCTGAAGCAATATGGCACTGTGCAACGCGCTTACCTTGGCATACGTGGCTCCGACCTTCACAACCAGATCGACAACCTCAAGGATCAAGGCAAGGACGTGCCCGATTACGGAACCAATACCGGTGTTTACGTTGCCTCTGTAGAGGATGACGGCGCTGGCGCTTCAGCAGGACTTAAAGAGGGCGACGTCATTACCAAGATAGACGGGAAGACCGTTGCCAAGATGCCAGAACTTCAGCAAATCATCAACAACAAGAAGCCTGGCGACAAGGCCACGATAACATGGTTGCGCAACAAGAAAGAGATGTCAAAGACCGTCGTGCTCAAGAACAAGCAAGGCAACACCAAAATAATGAAGTCGGCCGACTTCGCTGTTCTCGGCGCCAATGTCCTGCCCGTGAGCGAAAACTTGAAGAAGCAGCTCGGCATCAACTACGGCCTGCAGGTCAAGAACGTAAAGAAAGGCTCGTTCAAGGATGGCGGCATCGACGACGGCTTTATCATCCTCACTGCCAACGACAAGCCAATGAAGACCATTGCCGACTTGCAGGAAGCCGTCAAGGAAGCATCATTGAGCAAGAACCCAGTGCTCTTCATCACGGGCGTTTGGCCTTCTGGAAAGACCGACTACAAGGCCATCAAGGTCGGAGAATAACATTCTCGTGATAAAAACACAAGAAAATCACCTTTTTTAGGTATTTTTCTTTCAAGAATCCTTTGCCGCTGATACGGCAAAGGATTTTTTATGTATCTTTGCGTTTGGATAATAATAATCGTATAAACAGGAATGAAGTTATCAGAACTGCACACCGGCCAAAGCGGCATCATCGTCAAGGTGACCGGTCATGGAGGCTTCCGCAAACGCATTGTAGAGATGGGATTCATAAAGGGGCAGAAAGTGGATGTCTTGCTCAACGCCCCACTGAAAGACCCTGTAAAATATAGAGTAATGGGCTACGAGGTTAGCCTGCGACATTCCGAGGCCAACATGATTGAGGTCATGACAAAAGAGGAACAAGGCACAGGCAACGAGAAGGCCGAAACGCCTTGCTGGGACGCCAACGAATGTGACGAGGAGCTGAAAAAGGCCGCCGAAGCGAAAAGCAAGGTCATAAACGTGGCGCTTGTGGGAAACCCCAACTGCGGAAAGACGTCTTTCTTCAATTTCGCCTCTGGATCACACGAGCGCGTTGGCAACTACTCTGGCGTGACCGTGGACGCGAAGGAGGGACACGCCCAATACAAAGGCTACACGTTCAACATCGTTGACCTTCCCGGCACTTATTCCCTTTCCGCCTACTCCCCAGAGGAACTTTACGTGCGCAAGCAACTCGTGGAGAAAACTCCCGACGTGGTCATCAATGTCATAGACACCAGCAACCTTGAGCGCAACCTCTACCTCACGACCCAACTCATAGACATGCACCTTCGCGTGGTGGTCGCGCTCAACATGTTCGACGAGACTGTGAAGCGTGGCGACAACGTGAACCTGAACAAGCTTTCCGAGCTCTTCGGCCTGCCCATGGTGCCAACGGTATTCAAGTCGGGAAAGGGTGTCAACGACCTTTACGACAAGGTGATTGCCATCTACGAAGGCACCGAGGATGCCGATTCACATTACCGACACATCCACATCAACCACGGCCACGAGCTGGAATTTGGAATCAAGGAGATACAAGAGCATCTTAAACAGGAAGCCGACTTGCGCGAGCGTTTTTCCACGCGCTATCTGGCCATTAAGTTGCTTGAGCGCGACAAGGACGTTGAGGACTACATAAAGCAACTGCCCGACGCCGACGAGATCTTCCGACATCGCGACAAGGCCGCAAGCCGCGTGATGGAGGAGATGAAAGTGGATTCCGAGACTGCCATCATGGACGCGAAATACGGATTCATCCACGGAGCTCTGGAGGAAGCCAATTACAAGACAGGCGACAAGGAGGACACTTATCAAGTGACACACCTGCTCGACAGGATATTGACCAACCGCTACGTGGGCTTCCCCATATTCATCCTCATACTCGCCATCATGTTCATGGCCACTTTCTGGCTCGGCTCATACCCGCAAGACTGGCTCGACTCCTTCTTTGGGTGGATGGGCGACACGATTGGCAGCCTTCTGCCCGACGGTCCCGTAAAGGCCATGCTTGTCGACGGCATCATCGGCGGCGTGGGCAGCGTGGCGTCTTTCCTGCCGCAAATCCTCATTCTCTATCTCTTCATATCGTTCATGGAAGACTCGGGCTACATGTCGCGAGCGGCCTTCATCATGGACAAGATAATGCACATGATGGGCCTTCATGGCAAGAGCTTCATACCGCTCATCATGGGCTTCGGGTGCAACGTGCCGGCGGTGATGTCGACACGCACCATAGAGAGCTACCGCTCACGCATCGTCACGATGCTCATCATACCGCTCATGAGCTGCGAGGCACGCATACCTATTTATATAATGATAATAGCTACATTCTTCTCGCGTGGCTCGGCGCCGTTTATCATGATGTCGCTCTATCTCATAGGAATGGTTCTCGCCGTCATCATCAGCCGCCTGTTCTCCAAGACGCTCTTCAAGGGCGAGGACACGCCTTTCGTGATGGAACTGCCTCCCTACCGCTTCCCTACCGCCAAGGCCTTAGGCCGACACACCTGGGAGAAAGGCAAGATGTATCTCAAGAAAATGGGAGGCATAATCCTCGTGGCGTCCATCATAGTGTGGGCACTCAGCTATTTCCCGCACCCGCAAGGCCTTGACGAGCACGAACAGCAACAACAGAGTTACCTCGCGACCATAGGCAAGACCGTGGAGCCAGTGTTCAGGCCTCAAGGGTTCACCTGGAAACTCGATGTCGGACTTATCGCCGGCGTGGGAGCTAAGGAAATCGTGGCATCAACGATGGGCATACTTTATTCCGACGAGAAAGACATTGACGACGACAACAGCAAATACGAGCACATAAACAAGAGCATGAGCTACGACATAGCGCAATTGCACCAAAAGTCCGTGAGCGAGATAAAGCCATTGACAGATCTCACAGCCTATTGCTATCTGCTGTTCGTCTTGCTCTACTTCCCTTGCATTGCCACCATAGCGGCCATAAAAGGCGAGACGGGATCATGGAAATGGGCCCTCTTCACCGCTGGTTACACCACATGCCTCGCATGGGCTGTCTCAGCGCTCGTTTTCCAAATTGGATCTATTTTCATATAAGCCATTTTGAAAAATAATTCACAAATTGTTTTGCCGTATCAGTGAAACATCGTACATTTGCATACACAAAGACGAAACAAACATCGGGGGTTGTCCTGATTCGATCGGGATACTCATCAAATTACGTTGAAAACCGGGTCACTTCTCTTGTCGATGGCGGGCCACATAAAACTGCATACTCGGACTAAGCCAAAAGGCCAGTGGATTACAAAAACGGAGAGAGCCCACAACTTTTATAGCTGGAGTTTTCATCACATCCTCAGGGCAACCCCTTTTCTATATTCTCAATACTTAAAAAAGGCCATGTTTAGTGGAATAGTGGAAGAAATGGCGACCATTGTCGCCATAAAGCGATATGGGGGAAACGTAGACCTCACCTTGACATGCTCGTTTACCAACGAGCTAAAGATAGACCAAAGCGTCTGCCACAATGGGGTTTGCCTCACCGTGGTAAACATCAACGGTGACCAATATACCGTCACGGCAATGAAGGAGACACTTGACCGCTCAAACATCGGACAGCTGAACGTTGGCGACAAGGTCAACGTAGAGAGGTCCATGCAGGTCAATGGCCGTCTCGACGGACACATAGTCCAGGGCCACGTCGACGAGACGGCGGAGTGCGTCGACATGAGAGATGCCGACGGCAGCACCTATTTCACCTTCCGTTATCATGCCGACAAGGCAATGGCACGACGCGGATACATGTGCGTGGACAAAGGCTCGGTAACAGTTAACGGCGTGTCGCTGACAGTCATCAACCCTACCGACGATTCTTTCACCGTGGCCATCATCCCCTTCACACGCGAGCACACCAATTTCCATTACATCAAGGTTGGCTCACGCGTCAACATCGAATTCGACATCTTAGGGAAATACATGGCACGCCTAAGGCATTTTGAAGATTAAGCAAGGCTGGCATTGCCTTTTCACATAAAGGCTGAAGCCTCGACAAGACAAGCACCCATAAAGGGTGCTTTTTTTATTGACGCTTCGCCTTTATACATTATTTTAGGCAAAAGTCTTGTAAGAGTTAGGAAAAAACACTAACTTAGCGACATAAAGATAAAACCACACGATTATGATATATTCCGTTGCCAATCCGATATACGACTGCGTGTTCAAGTTCTTGATGGAAGACGAGCGCATCGCCAAGACGGTGCTGTCTGCCTTGCTTAAGAAAGAGGTCGTAAGCGTTGAGATGCGCCGCCATGAGCATCCCAACGTGACTCGCGACAAGATTTCGATGTTCCGTATCGACTTCGCCGCCCAGGTCAAGGAGGATGACGGCACGGTTCGTCTCATCCTCATAGAGCTTCAGAAGACTTGGGTAGACACCGAGACGCTTCGCTTCCGCCGCTATCTGGCCGCTCAGTACAACACCGAGGAGAACATGGTGAAGGAAGGCGAGCTGAAGGGCTATGCCGTGCCCATGATTGCCGTTTACCTGCTTGGCCACCGTGTTGGCGACATCGACAAGGCTGTGGTTTATGTCACTCACAACGCGTTCGACTACGATGGCAAGGTAGTTGAGGGCGGCATGCAGGACCCGTTTATCAACAGCCTGATACACGACAGTATCATCGTCCAGATACCTTTGCTCCACGGTAAGATAAACAACAGGCTTGACCGTGTGCTCAGCGTTTTCGACCAGTCGCAGCGCGACGCCAAGAACCAGCAGATTGTCTGCCTCGACGAGAAGGAGTATGCCGGCGACTCAGACATGATGTACATCCTGCATCGATTGGGTCTCGCTGCCATGGACGCTGACGTGCGTCAGGAGATGAACGACGAGGACGAGTTCTACTCAGTGCTTGAGGCGCGCGACACTCAGGTCATGAAGCTCAACGAGCAGCTCACGGAGAAAAGAAGGCAGCTGAATGAGAAAAATGCCCAGCTGAATGAGAAAGATGCCCAGCTGAATGAGCAGAATGCCCAGCTGAATGAACAGAAAGCCCAGCTGAGCGAGCAGAAAGCCCAGCTGAATGAGCAGAAAGTCCAGCTGAGCGAGAAAACGGTGAGGTTGGCCGAGGCAGAAGCCCAGCTTAAAGAGCAAAAGAAACAAGTAAAGGCTATGGTTAAGGCAATGATTAGCAACGGGATGACAATACAGGCTGTGGCAAAGATGATGAATAAGTCGGAAGAGGAGATAAACAACCTCTTGGCTTGAGGGGGAAAAAATGCGCAAACGGCAATATACGCCAACATTAGAATGTAAAATATTATTGCCAAAATTTAACACTTGAAAACAGGTGCTTTTAGAGCGGAAAAACGGCTTCAAGGTGCCCCCCTGCAGCTCCGTTAGCCGGTTTTCAGCCAAAAACTTTTGCCGTTACGGTGTAATCGCGTCACCGTTACGGTGTAATCGCGATGCCGTTACGGTGTAATCGCGATGCCGTTACGGTGTAATCGCAATGAGGGTGTGTCAAAACACCCAAAAACTCACAAAGCCCTGACTTTCCCAAGCCAGGGCTTTGCTATGTCCAAAAGTTTTTGTACCTTTAGACAAAAGTTTCAAACTATGACAAAGGTACACTTTCGTCCTTATATAACCA
>JALEJI010000029.1 GCA_022769825.1 Prevotella sp.
AAGCCCGACATCAAGTTGTGGATTTGGCAACTCGCGCCCGACGGCAAGGTGAGGGGCATTGCCGGACACACAGACATAAACGTGTTTAATGGCTACCGCAATGAGTTTAAGCACTGGCTGTCGACGGTGTCAAAAAAGTAATTAAGAAAAAAAGGACTTGCTGACACAAATCGCATGATTTCGTCTGCAAGTCCTTTTTTTTGTTGGGTTAAGGCCCGAATTGGCTGATTATGCCGTGCGGATTATTCCCACTCGATTGTCGAAGGTGGTTTTGAGGAAATGTCGTAGCACACGCGGTTCACGCCTTTCACCTTGCGTATTATCTCGTTTGACACGTCGGCCATGAAGTCGTAGGGCAGGTGAGCCCAGTCGGCGGTCATGGCGTCCATCGATGTCACGGCTCTCAGGGCCACGGGATGCTCGTATGTGCGCTCGTCTCCCATGACTCCTACCGAGCGTATGGTCGACAGCAACACGGTGCCGGCTTGCCAGATATGGTCGTAGAGCGACGTGCCGTCGGGCATGGTATAGTTGTGCATCTTCTCGATATAGATGTCGTCGGCATCTTGAAGGATGCGCACTTTCTCCCTTGTGATGTCGCCGAGGATGCGCACCGCGAGGCCGGGGCCTGGGAACGGGTGGCGCTTGATAAGACGCTCGGGCATCTTCAACTCATAACCCACGCGGCGAACCTCATCCTTGAAGAGCCATTTCAGCGGCTCGCAGAGCTGGAGCTTCATGTCCTTTGGCAGGCCGCCAACGTTGTGGTGGCTCTTTATGGTCATGCCCGTGATACTGAGGCTCTCAATGCGGTCGGGGTAGATGGTGCCTTGAGCCAACCATTTGGCGTCTGTTATCTTCTTTGCCTCGGCGTTGAACACCTCCACGAAGTCGCGGCCAATGATCTTGCGCTTCTTTTCAGGGTCGGTAACGCCCTCCAAGTCCTTGAAGAACTTCTCGCTTGCGTCCACGCCAATGACGTTGAGGCCAAGGCCGTTGTAGGCGTCCATCACTTTCTTGAACTCGTTTTTGCGCAGCATGCCATGGTCTACGAAGATGCAGGTGAGGTTCTTGCCGATGGCACGGTGGAGCAGGGTGGCGCACACCGATGAGTCGACACCGCCCGACAGGCCAAGGATGACGCGGTCGTCGCCCACTTGCTCTCTCAGCTCCTTTACGGTGCTCTCCACGAACGACGCGGGGCTCCACTCTTGCTTGCTGCCGCAGATGTCTACAACGAAGTTCTTGAGCAGTTGCTTGCCTTGCAATGAGTGGTACACCTCCGGGTGGAACTGCACGCACCACACACGCTCCTCATTGTTGGCGAAAGCGGCGTATTTCACGTCGGCGGTAGAGCCTATCACCTGGAAGTGGTCTGGAATGGCCGTTATGGTGTCTCCGTGGCTCATCCACACTTGCGAGCCCTTGTCGAAGCCCTTGAAGATGGGAGACGTCGTGTCGACGGTCTCAAGGTTGGCGCGTCCGTATTCGCGCGTTCCGGTTTGCTCAACGTTGCCTCCGAGGGAATAGCTGATAAACTGGGCTCCATAGCAGATGCCGAGCACGGGGTAATGCCCGATAATCTCTGTAAGGTCTACCTTGAATGCTTCCTTGTCGTGGACGGAGTAGGGACTTCCGCTCAGGATCACTCCTATGACCGATGGGTCATCCTTGGGGAACTTGTTGTAGGGCAGAATCTCACAAAAGGTGTCCAGCTCGCGCACGCGGCGACCTATGAGCTGGGTCGTCTGCGAACCGAAGTCGAGGATGATGATTTTCTGTTGCATATATTGTTAATAATGTGATTGACTGTATTGAATTGTATCTTGTTGGCAGTTTTATTCTTTATTCAGTTCTTCCACGAACCGCTCTGCCTCGTGCAGGGTGTTTAGCTTGCCCACGTCCATCAACTTGAGGTCGGTCTTGAGATAGCCTTTTATTGGCACGCGACGGCAAATGCGGAGATAGAAATCCATTATCGGGAATTTGTCGGGCTCGCCAACCATGTAGGTGAACAGCTCGGGGTAAACGATGTGTATGCCGCTGAAGGCAAAGAGCCTCAGCCCGTCTATCGTCAACGGCTCGTCGGTAGCCTCGATGGGGTAGTGTTTTTGCTCCAGCGTCGCCTTCACGTCTTCATAGGGCGACTTCACCTCGCCGGTCTCGATGTTGACCCATCCCAAGAGGCGCATAGTGTCGTTGAACACCAGGTATCGCTTTGTCTTGCGCCAGCTCACGAGCACTTGCGCTCCCGCCTTCTGGTGTGGGATGCCGCAATCCGGGCATGTCACCTTGGGGTCCTGGGTATAAAACTTGCGAAGGTCTATATTGCTCAGGATGTCAACATTGTGTATGAGTATAGGGTAGTTGTTGTGGAAGAGTCGCGCCGCCTTGCGCAAGCCGCCTCCCGTGTCGAGAAGGTTTTCCGTCTCGTCGCTTATCTTTATGTCGAGGCCGAAGTTGTCGTTGGCCTTTAAGTAGTCGATTATCTGTTGGGAGAAATGGTGCACGTTGACTACAATGTGGTCAACGCCTGCGGCCGCAAGGTTCATGATGACACGCTTGATGAGCGGTTCGCCTCCTACTCTTACCAATGCCTTGGGCATGGTATCGGTGAGTGGTTTAAGGCGTGTGCCCATACCAGCCGCGAAAATCATTGCTTGCATCATAATATAAAAATATGTATATCAGTATATACTATGCAAAGTTACGGAAAATCCCATTAAAAAGTCAACATTGCGTTCAACTTTTTAATGGGATTTGTCATAATGGCGTTTATTTTCATCGTAAGCGTTATTGATGGCCTGTGCCGGCAGGTTAGCGTCGGCACGCAAATGGAAGCCTATTTGGTGGCCTCAAGCGTTTGCTCTATGCCTTGCTCCCTGTGGCACACGTGAACCTCGATGCCGAATTTCTCGTGTATGTGCTCTGCAAGGTGCTGCGCGCTGTAGACGGAGCGGTGCTGGCCTCCTGTGCACCCGAAGCAGAACATCAAGTGGGTGAAGCCACGCTGGATGTAGCGGCCTACATGCTTGTCGGCGAGGGCGTACACATTGTCAAGAAATTCCAGTATCTCGCCGTCGTCCTCAAGGAATCGTATCACGGGCTCGTCAAGGCCAGTCAGCTTCTTGTATGGCTCATAGCGTCCGGGGTTGTGCGTGGAACGGCAGTCGAACACATAGCCGCCTCCGTTTCCTGAAGGATCCTCCGGGATGCCTTTCCTGTAAGAGAAGCTGTACACGTCGACCACCAACGGTCCCTTGCCGTCATATTTTGAGAACGTGGGCAGGCCGTCTTGTGGGTGTTGGGGGTAAATGTTGCTTGCCGTGGTCTTGTAGCCGTCTTTTCGTGGCTGCACCGTTGGCTCCTTGTGGGCGAACTGCGGCATCTGCGTCAGTCTTGTCAGCACGTCGCGCAGGTATGGGTAGGGCAGTATGTCCTCGCGCATCTTGAGCAGGTCGCGCAGGTTGTCCATGGCTGGCGGAATGCTGTCGATGAAATGCTGCTTATGCTCAAAATATCCGCGGAAACCGTAGGCCCCAAGCACTTGCATGGTGCGGAAGAGCACGAAGAGCGTGAGCCGCTCGGCGAAATGCCTGATTGTTGGCACCTCCACATATTGTTTCAAGGCGTTGTAGTATTCTGCTATCAGCTCGCGACGCAACTTGAAAGGATATTTCGCCGAAGCCTGCCAAAGGAAGGACGCGAGGTCGTAATAGAACGGCCCTTTCCTGCCACCCTGGAAGTCGATGAAGTAGGGGTTGCCATCGTTGTCGAGCATCACGTTGCGTGCCTGGAAGTCGCGGTAGAGGAAGCTCTCGCCCGGCTCTGCGGTCAGGTCTTTTGCCATGCGGCGGAAGTTAGCCTCAAGGTAGACCTCGTTGAAGTCAAGCTCCGTGGGTTTCAGGAAGCAATACTTGAAGTAGTTGAGGTCAAACAGCACGCTTTCCTCATTAAATTCCGGTTGCGGATAGCACACGCTCCAGTCCATGCCCCTGGCTCCCCTTATCTGTATGCCAGGCAAGGCCCGTATGGTTTTCTTCAGAAGTTCTTGCTCGGCCAGGTTGTATCGTCCTCCGGCCTCGCGTCCGCCACGTATGGCGTCGAAGAGTGACGTGGAGCCGAGGTCGGTTTGCAGATAGCGCATCTCGTCGTCGCTCACGGCAAGCACTTGTGGCACGGGGAGCTTCTGCTCGGCAAACTGCTTGGCTATGTTTATGAACGCGTGGTCTTCCTCGCGGCTTGTTCCTATCACGCCCACCACGCTGCTGCCGTTGGTGGCCGTCAGACGGAAATATTGCCGGTTGCTGCCGGCTCCTTGCATCTTGTCCACGCTGGCGGGCTCGTTGCCCGACCACTGCTTGTATAAATCAATGAGTTGTTGCATCCTGTTCGTGTTCTTGCCTCAAGTCGTCGAAAAACTTCTTGGTCTTGCGGCGGTATTCATAATTAGCTATAAGGGCATCGACCACGAAGAGCAGCATCATGATACCCAATGACATCCAAAAGGAATGTGTAAGGAAAACGAGTCCTGTGCAAATGAGCAGGAAGATTATTATCTTTTGCCAATTGAGGCGTAATTTCATTTTCATGTGGCAAAGATAAGCATTTTTGATGTTTTAAAAGGATAACTGGCCCTTTTTTTTATGTGTTATCGGTGTTTTCGCCTTATACAGTGTCAACCGGCAAGTGCAAAATAGGCATTTGCCGTGTCCGCGTCCCGAATGGCCAATCCACGGCATTCCATGCACCACGAATGGCAAAACACCGGCATTACATGTGCCACGTTATTATAAAAACAATTGTCGAACGTTTTTTT
>JALEJI010000039.1 GCA_022769825.1 Prevotella sp.
ACGCACGTTCGTGAGGTCCTTAAGGTTCGGCTGACTACCTCTCCGCCCAATCGCCACGGTCGAGGTTGCGGTAGCCTATGGCCTCGGCGAGGTGGTGTGGCTGCACTCTGTCGCTGGCGTCGAGGTCGGCGATGGTGCGCGCCACCTTCAGTATGCGACTGTAGGCGCGTGCCGACAGTGAGAAGCGCTCCATCGCCATGCGTAGGAGGTCCATGCCGGCATTGTCGAGTTCGGCGTATTGGTGAATCATGCGCTCGGTCATCTGCGCATTGCAGTGTACGCCCTTGAAGTCTTTGTAGCGGGCGGTCTGTATGTCGCGTGCCTTGATGACGCGCTCACGGATGGCGGCACTCGGCTCGCCGGGCTGCGCTTTCGAGATGTCCTTGAACGGCACGGGCGTTATCTCGCACTGGATGTCGATGCGATCCATCAACGGCCCGGAAATCTTGTTGAGATAGCGCTGTATCTGCCCCGGCGTGCAAACACAATGGTGGGTCGGGTCTCCGTAATAACCACAAGGGCAAGGGTTCATGGATGCCACGAACATGAACGAGGCGGGATAGGTGACTGAGTATTTGGCGCGGCTTATGGTAATCTGCCTGTCCTCAAGCGGCTGTCGCAACACTTCCAAGGTGTGCTTGTTAAACTCCGGCAGCTCATCGCAAAACAGCACTCCATTATGTGAAAGGCTTATCTCGCCCGGCATTGGGTTCATGCCCCCTCCCACAAGGGCCACTTCCGAAATGGTGTGATGCGGCGCGCGGAAAGGCCGCTGGGATATGAGCGCGGAGCCTTGCTTCAGCGTGCCGGCAACCGAGTGGATTTGCGTGGTCTCGAGGCTCTCGCGCAACGTGAGAGGCGGCAGGATGGACGGGAGGCGCTTGGCCATCATGCTCTTGCCGGAGCCTGGCGGGCCTATCATTATGACATTGTGGCCACCGGCGGCCGCCACTTCCAAGGCGCGCTTCACCGTTTCCTGGCCACGGACATCGGAGAAGTCGAGGTCGAAATCGTATTGCTGCTTGTAGAACTCATCGCGCGTGTCAACCACGCAAGGCTGATACTCTCGCTGGCGCGACAACAAGGCTATGACATCTGCCAGTGAATCCATGCCGTAGACGTCGATGTTGTTGACGATGGCGGCCTCACGCTCGTTGTGCTTAGGCACTATCAACCCTTTGAAATGCTCGGCGCGCGCCTTGATGGCTATCGGCAAGACGCCTTTCGCGGGCTGCAGCTTGCCGTCGAGACCAAGCTCGCCAATCATCATGTACTCTCCCAGCGTGTCGGCGGGAATCTGCCCATCGGCGGCAAGGATGGCTATGGCAAGCGGCAGGTCGAAGCCGCTGCCTTCCTTCTTGAGGTCGGCAGGTGCCATGTTCACGGTGATGTCGGCCCTGGGAAACTTCATGCCGTTATATTGCATGGCGGCGGCGATGCGGTCGCGCCCCTCCCTGACGGCGACATCGCCAAGGCCCGTGAGATGATACATCACTCCCTTTATCAAGCTGACCTCTACGGTCACGGTGGTGACCTGGAGGCCATTGACGGCGGCGGAATAGGTTTTTACAAGCATAGGCAGATAAATAAAGGTAATAAGGTGCGGGGGACTGGTTACTTCCCTAATTGAAGGTCCAAGTTGGATGGGGAGAGGTTAACGCCTTTTATTATTCCATCCTTGACGAGCAAGAGGTCGCATGCCGACTGTAGCCCCAGCTGCTTTAGCACCGGCGTGTCGAACATGTCGCCCGTGCAGACCACCGGGAACGTCACCTCATTGCTTTTGATGTAGCTTCGGCAATCGAATTTGCTTGGGTCCACGTTGATGGCGAGAACCTTGAGCTTCGTGGTCTGGCAGAGCTCCTGGAGATGCCGCATCATGTCGCTGCTGTCATAGCTCCACGTGGCCCACACGAGAATGACAGCCGTGCCCACCGACAAGTCGGACGACGATACCGCGCTACCGTTGATGTCGTATGTGGTGAAAGCTGGCAACCTGTTGCCCACGCTGGTGGCCTTGAGCTTCTCCACGCTCTGCGCCAACAGTTTCAGGCTGGCATTGTCGGGCAGTTTCTTCTGCAACGCCTTGATGGCCTTGCTTGCGGCGGCATAGTCGGGAGTGGACGTAGCGATAAAGTATTTCCGCAACAGCCAGATGGCCACGGGAGAATCGGCATGGTCGTTGATGAACACCTCGACATAACGCTTAATCTCCGGAGGCGAGGCCGTGGCAATATGCTCACGGAAAGATGTCATCAACTCGTTGTCCTTCGTGCCTTTTATCTTCAACATCTTCAAGTGGGAGGCGTCGCCGTCCACCTTGACCTTCTTGCCAGGCTCGGCGAACACCGGCGTCTCAGAGAAATTGGGGAAGACGATGGTCAGCGTCGATGGCGAGGAGCACGGTATCTCATAGGAGAAGCGTCCACCTTGAACCTTTATGGTGTCTATGCCATCGACACATTGGTCATTGCTGTAGACATAAAACTCACCCTGGTTCATCTGCAAGAGGCGCCCTTCAATCTTGAAGTGCTTGCTGTCCTCACCACACGAGACGAGGACGAGAAGAGCGAAAAGGAGAAATAAGTTGCGTGGCATTACTATCAAAAAAAGAAAAAGCCATAGAGCCAAATCGCTGGCTCCATGGCTCATTATTGAAATCTGATGTGATTTTCCCGAATTACTTCAAGTTGGCAAGCTCAAGATCCTTTGAGGCGTAAGCCGCAAGCGTCTTGTCGAGCTTCTTTGCCTTGTCGAGGGCTGCCTTGGCTGCAGAAGTGTTGCCCATGCGGTTGTTGACGATAGCCTTCAGATACTCTGTCATGCCGTCGGCGTTCTTCACGTTGTTGAGCGTTGAGAGAGCTGTGGCGTAGTCCTTTGTGAGGAGCTGTGCGAGAGCGGCGCTGTTGGTAGCTGAGCTGCCAAAGTTCTTCACGGCCTGTGCGTAGTCGCCCTTGGCGATGTTAAGGTTGCCGAGCACCTCGCTCAGTCCGTTGGCGTCGTTGGCCTTAGCGATATAGCTCTCAGCCTCGCTTGTGTTGCCGTTCTTCAAGGCGATGAGGGCGAGGTTGGCGTAAGCCTCAGGAGCGTTGCCCTTGGTCTGTGCCTCGGCGATATACTGCTTGGCGGCGTTCATGTCGCCACGGTTGAAGGCAAGGGCGGCGAGGTTGTTGAGTGAACGATAGTCGGTGTTGTTCAGCTCAGAAGCCTTCTGGTAAATCTCAGCCTTCTTGGAGGCGTCGTTTGTCAGGCTTGCGGCATAGAGAAGCTCGTCCTCGCTCAGCTTTGAAGGATCGGCGGCATACTGCTCGTTGATCTCGTCGTCGCTGCGGCCCACGGTCTGATAGTTGATGATGAGGCGGCTGCGGCGAAGCTCTGGCAGGATGCCAGTGGCGAGCTCACGGAAGCCCTCGCTCATGTTCTTGATCTGGCTCTCACGCTCGGCTGGGTCCTTGTACATCTCAAGCACTCGAAGGATGACGTCCTTATCCTGCAAGTTGCTGGCTGCCACAAGCTCCTTGAAGCCTTCCCAGTCTTGTGCGGTGTAGTGCGCGTCAACGTCGGTGCCACCGAGCTTGGCGGCCTTGAGCTGCTTGTTGACATATTTTGTCGAGACCTTCTCACGGTTCTTTGACAGCTTGTCGTTGAAAGCGAAGCCACCATCAGGAGAAGCGTAAGCTGCAACCTCCACGTTCTTCATGTTCAAGCCCTTGCGGTCCGCGTTGATAGACTTGAGCATCTTGACAAACTCCTTCACGGAATTGTTCTTCAGCTCGCTCTTGCGGAGGTTGGCCTGGTTGATGAGGAACTTCACGTTGGCCTGGACCTTCTGGTCCTTGATGCGCTGGAAGCTGTCTGGTGCTATGCAAGCGCCAGCGTTGTCCATGGTCTTCTTGTAAAGCTCAGCCGTGGCGATAACGCCATTGGCGACCTTCACTGCAGGCACTTTGTAGACCTTGTTGCCCTTGCGAGCGTCGAAAGTGAGATACATCTCGCTCTGCGCCATGTCGGCATTGTAAGGGAAGGCTGTCTTCATGGTGTACTTGCCACCCATCTTATAAGAGATGGTCTGGTTGTTGCCCTGCACCTTCTCGCCCTGGAACGTGGCACCGTTGCCCTTGGTAACGAGACCGTTGCCATAGCGAAGCTCCGGAGTGACTGTCACAACAGCCTTCTTCTTCATATATTTCACCGGGAACGTGCCGTCAATAGTAGCTGGCACCTTGCCACCGATAGCCTCAAGAGGATTAGGATCTACCGAGAAATTGTCGGCAGAGAGTGGTCCCATCTTTGAGCATGAGGCCAACAAAAGCATAGAACATGCTGATAAAGAAAAAATCAGATGGTTACGCATAATAAAAAAGTGTTATTAATAAGGTTTTGTGCCGCGAGCGGGACTCGAACCCGCACAGCCATTACTGGCCAAGGGATTTTAAGTCCCTCGTGTCTACCATTCCACCATCACGGCAGGACATGCTGCCCATATTTTTATGCAAAGGTAGCTTTTTTATATTAACAAACAAACCTTTGCTTTGATATTTTGCACAATTTAAGATTATCGTTATAAAAAACTGAAGTATTCGGCTGAAAAGATGCCGTGGAGCCATTCGGGGTGAGGACGCATTGACATATCCGATGCGTTGGGCCGTCCCTACCCGCCACTGCAAAGCGCACCAATTTATTCGGATAATAATATTTTACAAATGGTCGTCTGAGAATCGTTTTTTTCAACCAAGGTATCGCTTGCTTGGAAATGGCGCAATTATGAGCTGTTTTGGCAAAATATTGATTATCAAGCGATTGCAATTTTGACGGTTTTTCAACATCGCAAATTGACTGAAATGGCGTTGCCGTTACAGTGCAATCGCATCGCCGTTACGGTGCAATCGCGATGCCGTTACGGTGTAATCGCGATGCCGTTACGGTGCAATCGCAACGCCATTACACCGTAATCGCAAAAATTTTGGGCAAAAATCCAGCCGGCGGTGTTGTCGAAGGGCAGAAGGCTACCCTTTTCCTGCTCTATTTGCCACTGTTTCCAAGTGTTAAATTTTGGCAATAATATTTTACAATTTTCCATCCTTTAACGTGGGTGCCAAGCACAACTGCACGTTCAACGTTGTGCGAATTGCCATGGGCCGTCCGCCATTGTTGTGCAATAATTACCGCTAAACATTGGCGCTGGTCAAGAATAATGGTTAACTTTGCATCTGTATGAGCAATTCAGCAATTCAGTCATTACAGCAGCAGCGTCTGCTCCTTCAGTTGGAGTATCAAACGGAGAAGGAGGCGTTTCGCAAGCAGACCGAGGCCATAGGCCTGGGCAGGAAGGTGAAACGTGGCGACGCGTGGTACCCTGTCGGCGTGGGGCAAGCCCACTACAACTCGCTCAACCAGATGACCGTAGAAGTGACACGCACACAGGACACCGACGTGGAGCACAACTTCGAGTACGGCAAGCCCGTGATGTTTTTCTCGTTCGCGGAATCGGGCGGCAAGAAGGGCGATACTGCCATACGCTATTTTTCCTTCACGGGCACGGTGTCGTTTGTTGACGGCGACCGCATGGTAGTGGTGGTGCCGGAAGGCCACGCGCTCGACCTGCAAGCCACCGACAAGCCCATCGGCGTGCAACTATCGTTCGACGAGACAAGCTACCGCGTGATGTTCGACGCGCTGGATCGCGTGGTCAACGCCAAGGGCAACAGGCTGGCACACATGCGCGACCTTTTCTATTCGAAAGCACCCGTGGAGAGGTTCTCGTTTGACCCCATGTCTTTCCCATGGCTGAACAAGGCACAAGAACACGCCGTCAACGAAGTGCTATGGGCAAAGGACGTGGCCATCGTGCATGGCCCTCCGGGGACAGGCAAGACGACGACACTCGTGGAAGCCATCAACGAGACCTTGATGCGCGAGAGCCAAGTGCTGGTTTGCGCGCAAAGCAACATGGCAGTAGACTGGATTTGCGAGAGACTCGTTGACCGCGGGATAAACGTGTTGCGCATAGGCAACCCCACACGCGTCAACGACAAGATGCTCGGCTTCACATACGAGAGGCGATTTGAGGCGCATCCCGACTACCCGCAACTGTGGGCAATACGCAAGGCGATAAGGGAACTGAGAAGGAAGAAGAAAGGACGCGACGACAACTTCCACCAGAAGCTGGAACGACTGAAGTCGCGCGCCACAGAACTGGAGATTCGCATAAACGCCAGTCTCTTCGGCGAGGCCCGCGTGATAGCCTCAACCCTGGTGGGCTCGGCCAACCGCCTGCTCGACGGCATGAAATTCGGCACGCTCTTCATCGACGAGGCCGCGCAAGCCCTGGAAGCCGCATGCTGGATACCAATGCGAAGGGTGAGCCGCGTGGTGCTCGCCGGCGACCACTGCCAGTTGCCGCCCACGGTGAAAAGCATGGCGGCGCTGAAAGGCGGATTGGGGAAGACACTCATGGAACGGATTGTGGAGAACAAGCCGGAATGCGTGACCCTGCTCAACGTGCAGTATCGCATGAACGACGAGATAATGAGATTCTCGTCAGACTGGTTCTACAACGGCAAGGTGACCACCGCGCAAGAGATAACGCGGCGCAAGAGCATCCTCAACTTCGACAGGCCCATACTCTGGCTCGACACGGGGCAGATAGACTTTGGGGCTGACGAGCCGGGCAGCAAGGAACAGTTCGTCGGTGAGAACTTCGGACGCATAAACAAAGGCGAGGCCACGCTGACCCTCGACAGCCTGCAAGCCTACTTCACGAAGATAGGCAAGCAGCGCATACTCGACGAGCAGATAGACGTGGGCGTGATATCACCGTATCGGGCGCAAGTGCAATACCTGAGACGACTGATCATGAAACGCGAGTTTTTCAAGCCCTATCGCAGGCTGATAACGGTGAACACCGTTGACGGCTTCCAAGGGCAGGAACGAGACATCATACTAATATCCATGGTGCGCGCCAACGAGAACGGGGAGATAGGTTTCTTGAGAGACCTAAGACGAATGAACGTCGCCATGACGCGAGCGAGGATGAAACTCATCATCCTCGGCGACGTGGCGACGTTGACACGGCATCCGTTTTACAAGAAGCTGTGGGAATACGTTGAGAAGCTCAACGGCTCTACTGTTGAGCCTTGAAAGCGTCGACGGCTTTCTTCACCGAGCCATACTTCAACAGCAGGGCGTTGGCCTCATCGTATGGCAACTGGGTATAGTCCATCACCATTCGCGTGCCGCGGTCAACGAGCTTCTTGTTGGTGAGCTGCATGTTGACCATGCGGTTGCCCTTGACACGGCCAAGCTGTATCATGACGGAGGTGGAAATCATGTTGAGAATCATCTTCTGGCCCGTGCCCGACTTCATGCGCGAGGAGCCGGTGACAAACTCAGGACCCACGACCATCTCGATGGGATACTCGCAAGCCTCGGCCATGGGCGTGCCGGGATTGGAGGTGATGCAGCCCGTGAGACAACCATGCGCACGCGCCTCTTTCAACGCGCCGATGACATAAGGCGTGGTGCCCGAGGCGGCAATGCCCACGACGGTATCGTCGGGGCCTATGCCATGCTGCTCCAGCTCTTGCCATCCATGCTGTGGGTCGTCCTCAGCCTTCTCCACGGCATTGCGCAAGGCAATGTCGCCACCGGCAATGAGTCCGTAGAACATCGTGGGAGGCACGCCGAACGTGGGAGGCAACTCCGAGGCGTCGAGCACGCCAAGACGGCCACTCGTGCCCGCGCCCATGTAGAACACCCTGCCCCCTCGCTTCATGCGAGGCACGATGCGCTCGACAAGGGCCTCTATCTGAGGTATGGCCTTCTCTACGACAAGAGCCACCTTCTGGTCTTCATGGTTGATGTCGGTCAACAGCTCATGAACGCTTTTTTTCTCAAGGCTGTCGTACAGTGACGGCTGCTCGGTAATCTTCGTGAATTTTTCCATTTCCTATCCTTATTTCTCTACGTGATATTCTACCATGGCCTCCATCGGGGCCTGGATAATCCTGCCAAGGTGCATGCCTTCTTCCTCAAGGGCCTCCAAGAGAGGCTTCTTGTATATCTTGGCGATGCTGCCGTTGAAGCCTATCGGCAAGGTTTGCCAGCCATCATATTGCATGACGTTGCGACGGAGGAACGAGCGGAAGCTCTCTTTCACCAGGTTGTATATCTTCGGCTCGTCGATATTCTCCTCAAGGAACGGTACAAACGAGGCGAGGAAGGTGTTTGGCTTCGGCTGACGATAGACGCGGTCTATTATCTCGGCAGAGGTGAGCTTGTATTTCTCGAAGAAACGCTTGGTGATGGCCTCCGGCATCTGGTTTTTCAGCACATCCCCCACGAGGAGCTTGCCGAGCACCGCTCCGCTGCCCTCGTCGCCAAGGATGAAGCCTAAGGGCGACACGTTCTTCACGAGGTTCTTGCCATCGTAAGAGCAGGAGTTGCTGCCCGTGCCGAGGATGCAGGCGATGCCTGGCTTGTGGCCACAGATGCCGCGCGCGGCGCCGAGCATGTCGCTCGCCACCTCGCACTCGCCGTTGATGGTGAGGTTGGCACGAAGGGCACGCTCCACGATGGGCTGCTTCTCCTTGGTGCAACCAGCGCCATAGAAGTGTACCTCGTCGAGCACGGTGCCAGGAAGCTCAGGTACGAGATGCGTCTTTATCTCCTCGGTGATGGCCTCTTCCGACATCTGGAAGGGGTTCATGCCACTTGTGCGAAGCCGTTTCACGAGCTTGCCGTTTTCCACTAAGCCCCAGTCTGTCTTGGTGGAGCCACTGTCTGCTAAAAGTATCATGATGAATAAAATGTTTTATAGTTTAATGTAAATCTTCTTCTTGTAAAGCCACAAGCCCACTATCCAGCAACACGCCACGAAGAAGCATGCCCAGACAAGCGAGGCCAAGGGCAACGGCAGAAAGGACGAGAGCACATCCTCAAAGCAAAAGTCCTGCAACGTCTTGCCTCCGAAGATTGGCAACATGCAGAAGGGAATGAGCAATATGTCGGAAAACACGTAGAGGGCCAGCGGGTTCACGCCAAAGACATGGAAAAACTCCGTCAGGCGGCCCTGCTTGTGCTTCTTGTCGATGACCCACGTCATGAGCGCGAGCAAGGTGCTGGCAATGCCGCAAGTGGTCATGGCGAATGTCGGGGTCCACAGCTTCTTGCTTATCGGGCAAGCGTAAGAGAGAAGCACGCCGGCGAGAATCAGCGTGGTGCCAATCACGAACAGGCGCTCTATCTTGTCGTTCAAGTCGTTGAGGTTCATTATCACCTTGCCCACGCAGAAGCCTATGAGCACATGGCCAAGGGCGGGCAACGTGGACAACAGGCCCTCGGGGTCTGGAGTGTCCCACCGGTACACGTGGTCGGCGCCAAGCACGATGTTGTCGACGACGGCAAGGATGTTGCTGCCGTCGTGAGCATAGCCGTTGCACAGCTCGAGGAGGATGTAGTAGGCGACGAAGATAAACGCGATGAGCCACGGGATGAACTTGTGCCTCACGCTGATGGCCACGACGGCGGCCAGCCCATAGCAGATGCCCAGTCGGGGCAACACGCCAAGAAGACGGAGATGGGCGAACATATAGCCGAAGCCGTTCCAGTTTTCAGGATGCAAGGCACCGCGAATCATGGTCAGGACCAACGCTATGGCCAGGCCGATGCCCCAAAGCAAGAAGGCACGCTTGGCTATCTTGCGGGCGCACTCCTTAGACCAAGAGAAATTGAACTTGCGAAGCGAGAGGTATGTGGTGATGCCCATGATGAACATGAACGAGGGAAACACGAGGTCGGTGGGCGTCAGGCCCAACCAGTCGGCGTGATTGAGCGGCGCGAAGGAGTCTTCCTCCGGCCCGCCAGGGTTATTGACAAGAATCATGCCCGCGATGGTGAGGCCGCGAAGGATGTCGACTGACAGGACACGCTGGCTCTTTGCCGCCTTTGTTGTCGTATTGTCTGTACTCATTTGCTTATTTGTAAAGGTAGTATTTCTTGGCTGTCTTGCGGAAGTTGTCCACGTCCTTATCCCAATATTCCTTAGCGTCCTGCCATTGGTGGCGACTCAAGAAGAGCTTGCGAATCTGCTTAGAGCCGCACACCTTGTTTATCATGTCGGCGCGCTTGGTGTCTTCGCCCATAGGGTCGTGGTCGGGATAAAGCCTGTAAAGCTCTTGCAGGGCATACCACTGCACGTCGCAGAGGCGAGCCTTCTTGTAGTCGGTGAGGTAGATTTGCACGCCTTGAAGCTCCTTGCCCTTGCCAGGTCCATAATAAGGCGTATAGAATATCGGGCGGAACGTGTAGCCGGGCAGACGCAGCGCGTTCATGGCGTCGGCAAACTCTTGCGCCTTGACCCATTCGGCCCCGATAATCTTGAACGGGAGCGTATAGCCAACACCGATGGAGATAGTGGAGAGCTCGCCCACGATGCCCGTGACACTGTAGAATGGCGCGGAAGAGGTCTCAGGGATGTGAGGAGAGGAGAGCACCCACTCCAAGCCGGTCTGGTCGTAAGTCATGCGGCGCTTCCAGCCTTTCATCTTTACCACTTGCAGCTTGCACTTGCCGCCAATCATGTTCTCGCCATTAAGCAACAGCGCCACCTCGCCAGGCGTGAGGCCATAGACATAGGGTATCTTGAACTGCGAGACAAAGCTGACGCAATCGTCCTCGACGAGGTTGCCCTCTATCTTCTCGCCACCCAACGGGTTGGGCCGGTCGAGCACAACCACCTCGATGCCGCGCTTGGCGGCCGCTTTCATGACATTGTAAAGCGTGGAGATATACGTAAACGAGCGACAGCCAATGTCCTGGATGTCGTAAACGAGCACGTCGATGCCTTTCAGCATCTCATCCGTTGGTATGCGCGTCTTGCCATAGAGGGAATAGACGGGCAGCCCCGTGCGCGGGTCGCTGTTGCCCGTCACCGTCTCGCCGGCGTGGGCACTGCCCCTGACGCCATGCTCAGGACCGAAGAGGGCCACGAGCTTCACGTTGGGCGCGTTGTGCAGTATGTCGATGTCGGACACGAGGTTGTTGTCAACGCCCGTGGGGTTGGTGACGAGGCCAACGCGCTTGCCTTCAAGGACCTTGAAGTTGGTGGCCTTCAACATCTCTATGCCTGTCTTCACTTTCTGGGCGTAGACCAGCGAGAACAGGCAGAGACAACTTATTAAGATAGCTATTCGTTTCATGTCAAATGGTTTTTATTTGCAACCATAATGTTCGTCAATCTGCTTCCTCACCACGAAGGTGATGCCTACAGTGGCAAGACAGCAAAGCATTACCATCCAGAAGAAGTTGACATAGCCTATCGCCTCCTGTATATATCCGGCCACAAAGCCCGGGAGCATCATGCTGAGAGCCATGAAAGCCGTGCAGATGGCGTAGTGGGATGTCTTGAACTCTCCCTCGGAGAAATACATCATGTAGAGCATGTAGGCGGTGAAGCCGAATCCATAGCCAAACTGCTCTATGCACAGGGCGACGGTGATGATAGCGATGTTTGACGGCTGCGCCACGGCTAAATACACAAAGGTGACGCAAGGTAGGGTTATGGCGGCTGCCATGATCCACAACGAGCGTTTAAGTCCCATCTTCGACGCCACGATGCCGCCAAGGATGCCGCCGCCGAGAAGGGCGATGACGCCAAAGGTGCCATAGACAAGGCCAACCATGTCGGTGCTGAGACCCAGTCCGCCTACGTCGGTGCCATGCACGAGGAAAGGCTGGCACATCTTGATGAGGAAACCCTCAGGCAAGCGGAAGAGAAGCATGAACGCTATGGCCCAACCTACGTTTGGCTTCTTGACGAACGTGGAGAACGAGCCCAACAGCTCGCCCCACGTGCCGTTGCCCGTCGGGTCTTTCGAGGTGTCCACGCGTGGACGGTCGTCGTCGGCAAGCGGCAGGCAGAACGTGTGGTAAAGGGTGATAAGGAAGAATATGGCGGCACTCAAGCCGAGGGTCACCTTCCATGAATAAGGTATGTTGCCCGTCTGCGTCTCTACCGTGCCCGCGATAAACACCAGCACGCCTTGTCCGAAGACCGAGGCTATGCGATAGAACGTGCTGCGGATGCCGATGAAGGCCGCCTGACTGCTGGGACTGTGGGCCAGCATGTAGTAGCCGTCGGCCGCTATGTCGTGCGTGGCAGAGGCGAAAGCGGCAATGATGAAGAGCACCAGCGTCAGCGTGAAGAGGCTGATGGGCGTCTGTCCGCTCGCTATCATCTCGGCCGACGGGAACGGCAACGTGAACGTGAGGGCCACCAGCAAGATGGTGAGCAACGCCTGCATGGTGAGAATCCACCAGCGCTTGGTCTTCACCACGTCGACCAATGGGCTCCAGATGCCTTTAAGGAACCAAGGGAAATAAAGCAGGGTCGTGAAGAATGCCATGTCGCCATTGGGCACGCCCATCTTCGTGAACATCATCACGGAGATGTTGTTCACTATGAAATAAGGCACGCCCTCGGCGAAATAGAGAGTTGGCACCCACAGCCAAGGAGTGATGTTCTTACTGTTCATTCTCGTGGTTCATTGCTATGCGCGCCATGAGTTCCCAAGTGCGTATACGATCCTTGTATGTGTTGTTACGGTTCTCTTTCTCGATGCTCAAGTCGCCATCCGAGTTGTCGTCCCAGCGACGGCAGCAATACACCGGGTCGTAGATGCGGCCGATGAGATAGTGACGGCTCACGGCAAGCATGAAGGCATAGTCCTCACCGTAGTTGACATTTGGCATGGTAAGGTCGCGCAACACTGGCGAGAACATGCCGCGTGGGGCACCCAAGCCATTGATGCGCAAGGCATTGTTGCGGCCATTTTCCGGAGTCCACTCGGCATGGTCGATCTTGCCCGGAGGAAGGATGTTCTTGTTGATGTCAGTGAGAACGTAAGAGCCGATTATCGTGGCGGTCTTTTGTTTCATGAAGGCATCATAATAAGTCTGCAACGTGTTCTCGTCGAGATACACGTCGTCGGAGTCGAGCTGCACGATGAAACGGCCGCAACGCGGGTCGTGGGCGCAAAGGTTCCAGCTGCCGCCAACGCCAAGGTCGCGACGTGGGGTCACGATGTGGACAATACGCTCGTCGGCCTTAGCCATCTCCGCCACGGCCTCTGTCGTGCCGTCAGTGGAGTGGCACTCTGGTCCATTCTCTATGACGAAGACATTGTATTTGAAGCTTGTCTTCTGTGCCAACGCGCTATTCACGGCGTCGCGAATGGTACGTATGCGGTTACGCACAGGTATCATGACGCTTATCTCGACAGGGAACTCGCCTGCCATGATGTCGACGGGAGCGAACTCAGGCTTGAGGTATCCGCCAATTTCCTTCAGATACTCTGTCACTGCCTTCTCCATCTCTATCTGTGAGGCGCGGTTGCGTGGGTCCACATAGTCGAAGAGCTTCTCGCCTGTCTTGCGTGTGTCGAGCTCCACCTCAGAGTATAGGTATTCGTTGACATGGCTTATCTCGTATTTCTCGGCGAGCTTGAGGCGAAGGTCATAGAAGCCCGCGGCCTGATAGTCGGCGCTCATCCTCGACACAGACTCTTTCAGGGCATCCGTGCGGAACAGGAGCACAGAACCGAAATTGAAATCGTCGCGGAGCGCGCCCAGCTGATAGTCGATAGTGGGTGCGTCGGCGCGTTTTCCGTCAGCGGAGATGTTGTAGTGGTCGGTGTAGGTCATGCCCGCCTTGGTAATGCCTGCCACCTGCGTGAGACGCTCCAGTGCGAGATAGCCCAACTGTATGAACTGACCCTTCAGATAGAGCAGAGTGTAAGGTGCCTCGGCCTTAGCGGCAATGTCCTTCAAGACCGCGGAGGCCTTGACGTTGCCATCGATGACAGTGACTTTATTTACCAGCTCTTCAGCTTTGAGAGCATCTAAGTTGCTCTTGGTCTCCTCTTCATTTCCGCGTGGGATGAAGCAATCTATCAGTTTCTTCATTTTCTAAAGTTTATTAGCTTTGTTTCTTTATTATGTTCCTTGTTTGTCCTTGTTGATTGGTTTCCCGGTCTCGGCTCATGGCTTCACCTCTATCTCGCCCACCTTTCCGGCCTCGTTGGTGAACACCAGCTTGGTTGCGCTCAATGGCACTACGGTATTGATAAGCGTGTTGCCGAACTTGTGTTTCCACAGCAAGCGGCCTGTCTTGCCATCGAGCGCCATTATGAGGCCATCCTTGTTGGTGGAGAACACCACGCCGTCTTTCTCGACAAGCATCACCCTGGCGTGCTCGTAGCCGAAGCCGCAGTTGGTCGCCCAGAGTTCAAGAGGCTTGTCGCCTGTCGTGGCGTAGCAAACGATGCTGTCGTTCATGGTCTTTAGATAAATGCGCTTGCCGTCTTTCGACAGTCCTATGCTCTCGCGCACCTTGCTTTGGTATGTCCGCCAGATCTGCTTGCCTGTTTTCAGGTCGATGGCCGTCGACGCGCGGTCTGGGTCGCAGATGAACACTCGCCCACGCGCCTCCACTGGCCAGACACCTGCCGGAGAGAAATGCATGTCGGTCTTCTTCGGGTGCCACGTCCACAGGCGCGCGCCTGTTTTCGCGTCAAGGCAATAGAGCGTTGTGGCCCAGTCGCCGAATATCACCTTTCCATGTGTCACGAGGGGCTTGGTCTCCACATATCCCTTAATGTCGGGGCTCTGCCATTTCACCTTTCCCTTGGTCACGTCTATTGCCCTGAAGAAGTGGTCGCCGGAGCCCACGTAAGCCGTGTTGCCCACTATGGTGACAGCGCTCACGCATGGCGCGCCTGTCTCCACCTGCCACAAGCGCTTGCCGCTCTTGGCGTCGATGCCATAAACAGAACCGTCGGCTGAACCGGCCACGAGCACACCTTTGCCTATGGCCGGGGTGCCTATGACGCGCGCGCCTGTCTGATAGCGCCATTGCTCATGGCCAAGGGCGTCGTAACATATCACGCGGCCAAGGTTGTCAGCGGCATAGACGTTGCCTCGCCACACCACCGGGGAAGAGTAGATGCCAGCGTGCTGGCTCACGGCCCAGTTTTCCTTCACTTGTGGGAACGTTTCGTTGACAGCGTAAGAAGGACGTGGGAACCAGTGGGCTTGATTGTCGTCGTGCTTGGTAGTGAAAGGTATCGCCGTCCAACGATAGCGTGGCTTGCCCACGGGATGGGTGTAAACCACTACCGAGTCGGCACGCACGTCAAACTCATTGTATTGCCCGGCCGTGTTGCCTTTCTGCCTGAGGTTGGTGATGTTGGCAATGCCAGGCATGCCGTCGAAGTTGAAGTTGAGATTGCGATGATAATGACCGTTTACAAAGGTCACTATCGGGTAAGGGCGTATGGCGTCGGTGACCTCATACCAGTTGTCGACATCGGTAGGTTGCATGGGCATGTGGGTGACCATGAACACGGGATTGCCGGCCTTGCCGTTTTTCTCCAGGACCTCCCTCGCGTAAGCTATGTCTTCCGGTGCCACATGACCGAGGGCCATGCGCATCATGGGACCCGTGGGGAAGCCGATGAAGAGTATGCCCTTGTGCTCGAAATGGAAACGCTCGTAGCCGAAAATCTTCACGAAGTCCATGCATCCGCTCTCGCTCCAGTTCTGGTCGTGGTTGCCTTCGAGTATGTACCAAGGCTTGACGAGCTTGTCAAGCTCGCGCTTGGCTATGCGCAACGCCGCGCCGTCGCCCGCGTCGGCGATGTCGCCCGTGACGAGCACGAAGTCGATAGTAGAATCGTTGTTTATCTGCGCAACCGATTGCCTCAAGTCTTCGGTTGGCTGCGGCGAGCCCGCGGCAATATGGATGTCGGTGACCACGGCAAAGCGGAAAGGCTCAAAGGCAAGGGCCGTGGTGACCGCGACAAGGCAACACGCCACTATCGTCGCGAGTCGTTTCATGTTCATGCCTTTGAGCTTATATGCCATTCTATAGATATGTTCCATCGTGCTTATTGTTTTTTGGTGAGATACTGCATGATGGCCTTCATCATGCTGTCGCGCACAGTCTCGCTCTTCACCGACTCAAACGGGAAGGCGAGCACGCACGTGCGCCAATTGTCAGCGGCGTTGCCTCCGAACACCACGCCTGCCGACATGCCATTCTCCGGGTAACGGAAGGCCGTGTATGCGCAAGGGTCAGCTGGGTCGATGGCATCGGGCGACTCCACTACGTAAGAGGTGCTGTTGGGCTTATTATAATATGTGAACGTGGTTGTGTCGGAAACAAGTGGCGACACTATGTAGGATATTTGCCCATCGGTGCAAGCGCGGTCTTCGCGCCACTGGTACTTGAGTATCTTCTCGGCGAACTCACGGTCTGCCTTCTGGCTCTTCGCGCGCGGATCCATAGCCGCAAGCGGGTTCTGCCACAAGTCGGTCCCCACATAGGCTCCTGAGACGAACACCGGTCCGCCTGCCTTGCAGAAGGCGGTGAGCATCTGCTGCATGGGCTCGTCGAATGTCTTGAAGGCCAACGGATGCAGACCTGGACGGCCATACTTGGTTTGCTTTTCCTTACCAAGTATGAGGTCTATCGCGGAATAAGTATCAGCCAGTCGCTTGCCGTCAAGAGTGTCTTCATTACCTGTCGTGCCTATTGCCGCACGGCTCTTCGACACGAAACTGTAACCAGCCTTCAACAAGCTCTTTCCGTGAAGGGCTGGATAATCGAAGGTGTTTCCGGCAATGGTTATGCGCTCCTCACTGCCGTAACTGTCGCCGAAACCAGCCGCGTCGTCGTGGGTCCAAGGGATGTCGCGACGGAATGTCTTCATCGGGCCGACATAAGAAATAAGTTCCTTGTCGGGCACGCCATTATCGTTTGCGGCAAGGAATCCGGCGAGATTGTCGTCGCTGCTGGCAAAGTCATCCGGGGCGCTGAGACGGTCGAAGCCATTGATGACGAGCACGGGCTTCACGGTCGCCTTGCTCGACAATCCCAATGACATAATCTCCGACGGGAAGCTCTCGCCGCCATCGTTCAAGGCGGTAACCTTAAAGCTCACCACCTCGTCGGTGGGTATATTGCTGACATAGGTATTCTTCTTCACTACCGTGCCGTTGTCGAAGTCGCCATTGCCAACGCGCTTGTACACGACGAAGCGCTTTGCCACGGCTGTCGGCTCAAGGCTGTCGGTCACGGCTTCCCATGTGAGCACGGCCTGGTTCTTCTCGTTGAGCGTGGCACTGACCTTCTTCACCGGCAGCGGCTGCACAATGTAAGGATAGCCGTATTCGGTGCTGAGGAAACGGAGGATGCCTTTGTATATGGCGCGGCCAACCACAAAACGGAAGCGTGGGTCAAGGCCATAGCGCATGTCGGCGAAGTTCTCGTGCGACATCAGCTCAAGCAGCATGGCCGGGACGCGTGGCACCCAAGCCTCGAAGTAACGCTGGTTCCACATTCCGCGGCGTGTCCACTTGGGGTCGGCCTGAAGCCTGAGGTCGTGGGTCAACTGTGTTTGCACGAGGTCGCAGAGGTCGCGGTTGGCGTCTCTCGACGTGCCGTCGGCAAACACGCCACCATACTGTGAGGTCTGGTAGATGCCAAGGTTGCCGATGATGGAGTCGCCCCTCACGGTGCCGGCATCGCTATGGAAGGCAAACGACAAGGCGAGAGGTATGTTCAATCCTTTCACGTCGGGACAGGCTCTGGTGCCGCCCGCGAGATAATTGACCCAAAGGCCACGGTCGCGATAGTCGTCGGTATAGTCGTTGGTTCCGTGCGACGGCGAGTAGATGCTGTCGGGTATGCCTGCCCATTGCAGGTAATAGCGCGAACCTTCAAGGTAGCGTGGGTAGCCGCTCACCTGAGGCACAAAGTCGAGCTTTGGCTGGTAGGCGTTGCGGTCGGCCTGCGTGTCATTGGAATGTCCCTTGGTGTAGGCCGTGATCTTGTCGCCATCGGCGGCACGTGCAATGTTTCCCATTCCTCCGCCGAACTTCACGGCATCGGCGGTAAGCACCTTACCGGCGGTCTTGCTGAGGTTGCTCAGCTCCACGAACCCGCCTTCGCCCTTGGCGAAACTGAAGGTTCCGAGGTAAATCCACGTACCGCCGCCCATGGTCTGGTTCACGGAGAAGCGTGTCACGCCATCCTTGTGGTGAACGGTGTAAAGGGCGTCTTCCGTGCTGTTGGGCAATGTCTTGTAAGCCACGTACACGGCATAGCGTCCGTCCTCGGGTATCTTTGGCGTCCATTTGGCCGTGGCTTGTTCTCCTTTCTTCTTGCCCTTGGTCGTGAGCACTTCCCTGAACGTTCCTTCGGTGAATGGGTTTTGAAAATCGGTGTACTGCTTGCGGGCATAGGCGAAGCCCGTGCCATCGCCGGTGCCCCACGCCTGCGCGCCGTCGTGCTCTGAATATGGCGACACGGCGAGCTTGCCATCATTGTCCACCACTACCTCCTGAGGGTTGGTGTCTCTCTCGCGTGGCATCATGACATAAGCGCCGGCGTTCTCGAGCATCGGGACGAGATATGGCAGCACGAAACTTTGGGTGTACTTGTCCTCAACGCTCTCGAAGAGACGGGCGCGTTGCCACTCCCAACGGTTCAGGCCCTGCTCGAAATACTTGCCGTGGCTCTGCCACATGGCAATGTGCTTGCCCTGCAAGCCGTTCTTCACCGAATAAGGACGGTCGAGGTTGGTGACGATGGGCGTGAAAGGTGTGTGTGCGTTCTTGCCCGTATATTCGGCTGGCACATTATGAAAAGCCTTTCGACGGTCTGCCTTCGTCTTAAAGTAATTGGGTATCAGCGAGTGGATGTCGTGGCCGTTGACATAAAGCGACAACTGCCTTTGGCGCAACTCGTCGGGCAGGCAGCCGCTGACGGTCTTTAATATCTCGCTGACGTTGTCAGAGCGCATTGGCACGTCCTGCAAGGCGGTGTTGAGAAATATCTTCACGCTGTCGGTAGACACCGCCGAGGAGTCGACCACGATCTTTCCTGTCCTTATGCCTTGCGTGAACTGGCGCAAAGAACTGGAAATGGCAGCCGTGGTAACAGGATTCAGCTTCTCAGCTTGTAAAGGTTGCGTGAATAACGCGCTCGCGCAACATAGGGAAAAAACTTTTAAGATTGTTCGCATAAAAAGGCTATTAATAATGCAAAAGTACAGAAATAGCAGCCGATAGTATCACATCGGCTGCTATTTAATGATTATTTAACTAAACTGTCAATCACGTGTCCTTTGACATCATTTCCAATTTGGATTCTGCTTGATTTGACTGTTGAGCTGGATGTCCTTGGACGGGACGGGGAAGTGGTAATACTTCGAGCTGAATATGCGCGTCGCAGACGTGCCTTTCAGGTATCCCTCTGCATCCTTGTCAGCGTCTTCCACATTGGTGACATTAGCGCCAAGGTTGGCGTTGACGTTCACCTTCGTGTCCATCTTGTCCATCTGGTGCCAACGCACGAGATCCCAGTAGCGATAATTGTTGTCGCACATGAGCTCGCAACGACGGCTGCGGCGGATTTCCCATATCAGGTTGCTCACGCCCATGTTGTTGGCAGGGTCGGCCTCAGGCGTGGTCGTCATGTTTGGCAACCCGGCGCGATGCTGCAGCAAGTTTACGCTCTTGTCGAGGTCAGCCTGGGTGATATTGCCAAGCTCAGCCTTAGCCTCGGCATAGTTCAACAGGATTACGGAGTACCAATAAAGAGGAATGTCCGTGTAGCAACCAACGGTACTTGTTCGATACGTCATCTCTATTTGAGGGTTGTCATACTTGTAAACCGTGTATCCAGTTGAGGAAGTCATCTGTGCTGGCAAGGCGGCATCAGGAGACGGCTCGTTGCGTATCCATCCATGACCCTTGAAGGCAAGCACGGAGTCAACGAGAAGCTCAAGGCGACGATCCTTGTTCTTCAAGAAGTGCGAGATGCTGTAATCGCCATTGGCGTTCTTCACGGCCTTGTCGTCCTTGTTAAGCCCCGTGGTTGCCTTAGGCTTGCCGTCACGGAAGAGGAAGGCGTCAATGGCATCCTTTGTTATTCCGCTTTGTGTGGTTGAGCCACTTGTGTAGTCGCAAAGTCCATGGCTGACGACATCCTTCTCGTAATGCTTGTAGAAGATTACCTCGCTGTTGCCATTCAAGCTTATTGAGTTGTAAATGGTGTACAACTTGCTTGGGTTGGCGGCATTCTCATAAGTGCCAGCCACGTCCCAATCGTTGAGGGCGAACTTGCCGGAGTTCATGAGTTGCTCCGACGCGCTCACGCTCTCTTGCAGGAACTTCTGTGCCAACGACTGGTCAGCGGCCTTACCGTTGTCGGCTGCTGTCCTGTACTTGCAATATGTGCCCCAATATAGGCAAACTTCACTCTTCATGGCCAAAGCCATTTCCTTGCTCCACAACGTCTTGTCGGAAGTATTGGAAGGAAGGTTCGCGATAGCGAAGTTAAGGTCGTTGAGCACCGAGTCCATCACGACATCCTGATCCGTACGAGGGCCGAGTGTCTGATCCGCGTCCTCTGGGTCAAGTATGACATGACTCTCCCACTGCACGTCGCCATACATCTTTGCAAGTTCAGAATAGATGTAGGCACGATTCATCCTGCCTATGGCAGCAAACTTTTTCTTGGTTGCCTCTGGCAACGTAGACGACTCCAAACCGTCGAGCAAGTAGTTGACGCGACGGATGTTGGTGAAGCGGCTCGACCACGCCGACGCGGTGTTCGGCACGTTGGTGAATGTCCAGTCGGAGAACGACGGGTTCACCTGGTCATCGTTGAGGTAGTTGAAGTAGAAGTTAGTCGCTCCGCCATAGTAGGCATAGAAGCGATTGGCGTAGCTCTCAACCAGGTTGTTGTTGCTCCAGAAAGCCGGGTTGTTGACAAATGTATCACGAGGGTTCTTCTCAAGGAAGTCGTCGCAACTCGTCAACATCAAGGCAGAGGCTGCTATGATATATAAAATTGATTTCTTCATGTTAGCATTGATTTTAAATCATTAGACTTAGAATGTAAGCTGCAATCCGACAGCCCACGTGCGCGTGATAGGCACCGTGCGGCCCCAGCCGCCATAAGAGATGCCTTCACCGGTGTTGATTTCCGGGTCGAGTGGAAGGTTGCCGTTGCCCTTGTGGAGCAGCCAGAGGTTGTCCACGCTGGCGTAAACTCTCAGGTTCTGGATGTATGCCTTGCGAACGAGGCTCTGAGGCAGAGTGTAACCCAAGGTGACGTTCTTAAGTCTCAGATAAGACATGTGTACCAAGTACTTCGACTGTGGGTAGAAGTTGTTGTTACCACCGGCAGAGGCCAATGCGGGAACCTTGCCTGCTGCTGACACGCCTGGCCACAAGCAAGGATAGTCGTTGTCCTCGCTGATGTTCACGTTGCCATTCTCGGGATCATAAACGTTGTACTTGGTAAGGTTGCTGAACAACTGCAAGTCCTGAGGCTGTGCCATTGGGAACACGAATGAAGATGTTGTCCAGATGTCACGCTTACCCACGCCCTGGAAGAAGAGGTCGAGGTCTATGCCTTTCCAAGAGCCGCCCAAGTGGAAGCTGTACTCGTAGCGAGGCAATACGTTACCGATGACCTTCAAGTCACCATGGTTGGCGAGAGTGCCATCACCGCCATTAATCTTGCCATCGCCGTTCAAGTCCTTATACTTGATGTCGCCAGGACCATACACGAACTTACCAACCTGAAGGCCAGTCTGGTCGGCTACACCCTTCTTGTACTTCCAAGAGCCATCGGCGTTCTTGCCGTCGAAGTCGGCCTCGGTGAAGTAGCGGTCGGTCTCAAAGCCCCAGATGTCGCCCCAAGTCTCACCCTCGTAGGCGTAACTCGTGTCGTTGGTATGACCGATAATCTTATACTCGTCAGCGGAATGTCCAGGCTCCACGGTTATCGGGTTCCACTTCTTGATCTTGACCTTCGCGTCGCCAATAGAGAAGTTGGCATACACCTGGAGGTCACGCGTGAACTGGTGACGCCAAGCGAGCGTGAGCTCCCAACCGCGCGACTGCAACTCACCATTGTTGGTGTAAGGCGCGCTTGCTCCCACTGTTCCGGGAAGAGCTTGGCCAGGAGAAAGCATGTCCTTGGTAAGACGCTCATACCACTCAGCGGTAAGGTTAAGCTCGTTGTTGAAGAAACCGAGGTCTATGCCAAGGTTCTTGGTCTGGATGCGCTCCCACGTCAGTGAAGAGCTGACCCATGTTGGCATCGTGAACTGGTTGAGCTTGGTGTTGCTGGCATTGAGCCATATTGGGTTGTTGTTGTCGCCCTGCGTGGCACTCATAGTGGAGAGGAACATGTTGTCGCCGATGGCCTCGTTACCAATCTCACCATAAGAGAAACGCAGCTTACCGTTGGAGACATATTTCTGCAATGGCTTCCAGTAAGGCTCCTCTGAGAAACGATAACCCACGGAGAAGCTTGGGAAGAAAGCCCAGCGGTCACCGTCGCGGAAACGGGAAGAACCATCGTAGCGGCCATTGAGCTCCAACAGGTAGATGCCCTTATAGTCGTAGTTGATACGGCCGAAGTAACCTGCCGAGGCGCGGTCGCCAGTGGAAGAACTGATGGTTGCCTTGGCCATGTCGCCATAGGCAAGGTTCAGCTCTGGATAGCTCTCATCATAGAGCTGCTTGCGGCGAGCGTAGAAATAGTCAGACTTGTAGTTCTCACCGTTGATACCCACCATGGCGTGGAAGTTATGGTCTTTGAAGAACGTGTGAGCATAGTCCAAGTAAGCATTGGCCGTCCAGCGGTTGCGCTTTGTGTTCCAGCGCGTGGCGTCGCTGTTGCTCGCCGCCACGATATACTGTGGCTTCGTGCCGCTCCAGTTCATGCCATAGATGCTCTTGTTGCTGGCCTTATAGTTGATGTTGTCGGTCTGGAACGTATAGTCAACATTAAACGTGAGATCCTTCGTGATGTTCGCCTGGATATAGCCGTTCAAGCGGAGCTGGTCGAACGTGTTGTACGCGCGGTTGCAGTCTTTCTGCATCGCCACGACACGATAGTCGTATTGGTTGCCGTCGGCATCCTGGAAAATACCTGAAGGAATGAAGTAAGAGCCCCAACGCCAGAGATACTGGTAGATGTTAGACCAAGGATCGGCATAGCTCATACGGCGGCGAGTCCAGTTCATGCGCACGCCTACGGTCAGCCAGTCGGTGATGTCGGTCTTGATATGGGTGTTCACGCCATAGCGCGAACGCTTGCCTGGATTGAAGTTCTTGACATCCTGCTTTGAGTCGTAGTCGAACGACGTATAGAACGTGCTCTTGCCCGACGAACCGGAGATAGACACGTTGTGGTTTGTGGAAGGCGCGTGGTTGTTGTACCAAATGCCCTGAATGTCATAGTCGGCATAATAGAGAGGGCCGTCGGGTGAGAAATAATAGTCTCCCACGTTGTCCATGCTCTGGTAAGGCTCCATAACGGTGTAGCCTTTCTTGCCCTTGTGCTGTTTCTCCCAAGCCTCGGCATAAGGCAGCAACTTGTCGAAATACATACCGAAGAGCTCAGGCGTGGACTCACCCGCGCGATCCGCTGCGATAAGGCGGGCGCGCAACTGGTCTGGCACCGACGGGAAGTCGGGAAGGTATGTAGACTTGTCCCAGCCGAACTGCATGTTGTATTTCACCCTCACCTTCTCTCCTTGCTTACCGCCCTTTGTGGTGATAAGTATCACGCCGAACGCGGCACGCGAGCCATAGATGGCAGAAGAAGAGGCGTCTTTCAGCACCGAGATGCTGGCAATGTCGTTGGCGCTTATCATCGACAAGTCGTCGACAGGCATGCCATCAACCACGATGAGTGGCGAAGAGTTCTGGCTGTTTGACAACGTGCCCAAGCCACGGATGGAGATAGACGACGTGGCGGTGACGTCACCACTGTTTGACAATACCGTCAAGCCTGGCACGGCGCCTTGCAGGGCCTTGGTGACATCCTGCTCCGGACGCGAGCCAAACGTCTTTTCAATGTCAACGTTTGCCACGGCACCAGTGAGGTTGGCCTTCTTCTGCTGGCCATAACCCACCACCACCACCTCGTCGAGGTTGGCTTGGTCGGCCTCAAGGGCGATCTTCATGTTAGGCGTGGCTTTCCTCAACACGGTCTTGTAGCCAAGGAATGTCACCTTGATAGTGGCGTTGTGCCTTACTTCCAAGGTGAATTTTCCGTCAAGGTCAGTGACGGTACCACGGTTAGTGCCTGTCTCCTGAATGGTCGCGCCCGGCACGGGGTCACCATTCTCATCCACGACTTTACCTGTCACGGTGTTGCTTTTCTGACTGACTGTCAAAGGGTCAGGGGCTGCCTGAATGTAGTTAGGTCCAACCCAACAGGTCAGCATCAATGCTCCTAAAAGGACAAATGGTCTTTTCATAAGCGTTAAGTTAGAGTAAATTGATTCTATATTGAAAGCAAAGTTAAACAAAATTTTCTTACAACCAAGCGTTTTACAGTTACAAAATGTTAATATCACCAAAAAGGGTTTACGTAATATAACAAATGAATATCATTGGGAAAGGGCATTGGCAAATGTTCATACATGGCAATAAGTTAATAGTTGCTAATTATCCATGCGCTTTCTTTGGCAAACGGGATAAAATGCGTAACTTTGCAAGCGCTTTCCAAAAGCAATCGTTTTTCAGAAACGGTCTTATTGTCGGCATAGCTCAGTTGGTTAGAGTATCACCTTGACATGGTGGGGGTCCTTGGTTCGAATCCAAGTGTCGACACATTCTTTTAATCAAACAGGCGGCACTCATGTTTTGAGTGCCGCCTTTTTTTTAAGCCATAGGCTCCGTTGGTAGCGGCCTCGTTGGTCTTCAGCTCCGCCCAGTCGTTGAAGCTATCGTCGCAAGAAGCGAACGAAAGCATGGAGAGAAGCACGCCGCTATAAAGAAATATCTTTTTCACTGATCAGTGTAAACGATTGCGCATGAAATTCATTACATTGATATATATCATGCAAGAGATACATTATATATATTAGTAACTTAGTGCAACTTTTCATGCCAAAAACGAAATTAACACAATAACTTATCACTTAATATGAAACACTTTTTTACTCTCATTTTCACATTGATGGGTCTGCCACTCGGCATCATGGCACAAGGGTGGCCAGCCAACTACGGTGGCGTGATGCTACAAGGGTTCTACTGGGACAGCTACAGTGACACGCAATGGACAAATCTCACTTCACAGGCCGACGAGCTGTCGAAGTACTTCAACCTGATATGGGTGCCGCAAAGCGGATGGTGCAATAGCACTACCGACAACATGGGGTATTATCCAATATACTGGTTCGACCAAAATAGCGCGTTCGGCACGGAAAAGGAACTCAGGACCATGATAAGCACTTTCAAGGCGAAGGGCACGGACATCATAGCCGACGTGGTGGTGAACCACAAGAACGGCGTGAGCAATTGGTGCGACTTTGCCAACGAGACCGTAAAGGGCACGGGCAAGAACACGGGCAAGACCTACTCCGTGACGTGGGACAACAAGGACTACACGCAGATTTGCAACAACGATGAAGCCAACACGGATTCGAGATCAGAGGCGAAGGGATTGATCAAGGGAGCCGCCGACACCGGACTGGGCGACACTGGCTGCCGCGACCTCGACCACACCAACGCCACGACACAGCAGAACATAAAGACCTATGAGGACTTCCTACTCAACGAGATGGGCTACACGGGCTTCCGCTACGACTTCGTGAAGGGTTACGACCCTAAATATATCAAGATATACAACGAAGCGTCGAAACCAAAGTTCTCGGTGGGCGAATACTGGCAAGGTACCGTGACCGACACCTGGTATGGCGACCATCCTTTCGGTGGCGTGAAAGACTGGGTGGAAGCCACGGGCAAGACAAGCGCGGCGTTCGACTTCCCCATGAAATACCTTATCAGGGATGCCTTTGGCGGCAACTGGAAAGAGCTGGCCAAATACACCAAGCGCACGCTCGTGGGAATAGAGCCGCAATATGCCGTGACTTTCATCGACAACCACGACACTGGTGAGCCTCACGATAATCCCGACCCGCAGCGCGCCAACGTAGAGGCCGCCAACGCGTATATCCTCGCCATGCCCGGCACGCCATGCATATGGATAAGCCACTGGAAGTCGTATAAGTACACCATCAAGAAGTGCATCCTCGCGCGCAAGATTGCGGGCGTGACCAACACAAGTTCCATCATAAAGTCGGAAGGAAAGGATAATGGCTACGTGCTCATCGTGAAGGGCGACAAGGGCAACGTGATGTTGCTTCTCGGATCGCCAACCTACGACACCACTGGTTACCAGCTTGCTTGCGAGGGCTTGAATTTCAAGTATTACGTGTCAGACGGCCTCAACATCAGCGAGGTAAACAGCATCAAGCGAGAAGACACAGGCCATGTCATACCACCGTTCTGCACTGTCAACGACGGCGAGGTTTGCGCGTTCTTCGAGCAGCCGACAAGCCCCAACTGGAAAGGTGACATCTATTGCTACACATGGGATAACAACTATGAATTCGGAGGCAGGTGGCCTGGAGCTGCTTGCACCAAGGTTGGCACGACAGTTGACGGAAATACCGTATGGAAATGGACATGGGACAATAAAGTCATTCTTAGGAGTGGTGTCACAGGCAGTGCGAGCTATACCCTGCCATCACACATCATCTTCACCAACAAGAAAGCAAACAGCAACTCTGGCGCGCAGACCAACGACATGGCGTTCAAAATCGGCAACTACTATGGCGATAACGTGACCTACGGCAACGCCACGGGCATAAGCGTCATCAAGGCCAACGCGCAGACCGATGAATCTTGGTACACCATATCCGGCACCCGCATGGCAAGCAAGCCCACGCAAAAGGGCGTGTACATCCACCAAGGCAAGAAGGTCGTTGTGAAATAACGGGCGAAACACAACGGAAATACACAACGGACGTGCAGGGGCGGGCCCAGTGCCCGTCCGCAACCCGAATGGCAACATCACGGACGAAACATCACGAAATTTGGTATGGGCGTGCAGGGGCGGGCCCTGTGCCCGTCCGCAACCCGAATGGCAACGCACGCATCGCAACATCACGGAAATGCGGACGCGGACGGCCACAGGGGCCGCACCCTGCAATTCATACCGGATGGCACGAAACGCAACCCGAATGGCAACGCACGATAACATCACGGATTATTATCACCATACAAAAAACGAATCACCATGACGCAACCACGACAGATGACGGCACGCAAGGCGATGCGAATGCGACAATTCGACTACTCGTCGCAAGGCGCATATTTCGTTACCATTGTCACCAACAACCGCAAGAGCCTCTTTGGTCAAGTCGTGGATGGCGAGATGATTCACAATGATGCCGGACTGATGGTAGCAAAGGAATATGAAAACCTGGAACACCATTTCAACGGCATGGGCTGTATGGACTATGTTGTCATGCCAAACCACTTTCATTGTTTGATATATTTGGACAAGGACAACGGCATACTGCTACCAAAGGTCATTGAATATTTCAAGTCGATAACCACACACAAATACATCCTCGGCGTCAAGGACAACGGTTGGCAACGGTTTGACCAAAAGCTGTGGCAACGCAACTATTGGGATGACATAATATTCAACGGCCTGCAATTTGAGATGGTGCAACGATATATCCTGTTGAACCCATCGCGGTGGAACAAAGACGCAATCAACGAGAATCACGATTCCGACGTAGACCACATCGTGAAACGTATCAAGGAATTACGGTAACGGGCAACACACGAAACATCACGAAATGCGGTATGGGCGGGCATCGCGCGAAACATCACGAAATGCAACCCGAACGGCACAACGCACACAACATCACGAAACGTGGTATGGACGTGCAGGGGCGGGCCCTGTGCCCGTCCGCAACCCGAATGGCAACATCACGAAACGCAACCCGAATGGCAACGCACGCACGATAACATCACGGAAATGCGGTTGCGGACGGCCACAGGGGCCGCACCCTGCAAAACATACGAAACACATAAATTTATGAAGACAATAAAAATTTTATTTTCAATGCTGCTTCTCGCCTCCACCTCTGCCACGGCGCAGAAATACGCGGGAGGCGACATCTCCATGCTGCCTAAATATGAGGAGGCAGGGGCAAAATACTTCTCGCACGAGGGCGAGGGCGTGAGCGACGTGCTCACGTTCTTCAAGGAACAGGGCATGAACGCCATGCGCGTTCGCCTCTTCGTGAATCCCAAGAAGCAGACCACGGACAACGGCAAGTGGACGACCGACGAAAACGTGTGCCAAGACTTGGACTGGGTAAAGGCTCTTGGCAAGCGCATTAAGGACAAGGGCATGAAGTTCATGCTCGACTTCCATTATTCCGACACGTGGGCAGACCCCGGCAAGCAATGGACACCGGCGGCATGGGCGAGCCTCGACGACAACGCTCTCGCGCAGAAGTTATACTCCTACACCAAGGACGCGCTGGCACAACTCAAGGCGGCTGGCGCCGAACCCGACATGATACAGACTGGCAACGAGATTAGTTATGGCATGATGTGGGGACAACCAACTGACGCGGGCTCGAGGCTAAAGAGGTGTTGGCCTTCATCGCCGGCAGACAACTGGACGCGCTTCACCAACCTGCTGAAGCAAGCCACGAAAGCCTGCCGTGAGGAGTGTCCCGACGCGAAGATAATACTCCACGTGGAGCGCACGTCGGTGTCGCAACAAAACGACAACAAAAACCACTCCGCCCTGAGCAACTTCTACAAGAAGATGAAGGAGGCAAGCATCGACTACGACATCATCGGCTTGAGCTATTATCCCTATTTCCACGGTGCCATCCCCGAACTGGAAGGCGCCATCGACCTCTTGAAAAAGGACTGTGCCGACAAGAGCGTCATGGTGGTGGAATTTGGCTATCCCTACGCTTGGGCCGTGGGCGGCACGACATACGACTATACCAAGACTTATCCTTACTCGGATGCCGGTCAAAAGGCGATTACCGCTGACGTGGTGACCATGCTGAAGAAGCACGAAAACGTGAATGGCCTGTTCTGGTGGTGGCCGGAATACAACGCCAAGGGCACGAACCTCTCGGGATGGTACAACGCGCCGCTCTTCGACAGCAACACCGGCAAGGCAACATCCGCCCTCACGGAGCTTTGCAAGTTTGGCAGCTCATCAACTGGCATCAACGCCACAATGATGAACGGCAAGCAAGAAGCTGACAACAACTATTACACGCTCTCCGGGCAGCACGCCAGCACGCCAAGCCACGGCGTGTACATACACAAGGGACGCAAGGAGGTGAAGAAATAAAAAGCATTCGTAACCAAAACGGCGGACGTGCAGGGGCGGCCCCTGTGGCCGTCCGCAACCCGAAAGGCAACACACTGACAAATTAAATGCATTGGGCCATTCGGAATGCGGACGGGCACAGGGCCCGCCCCTGCAATGTGGTAATAAAATTCAACAAATGGTCGTCTGAGAATCGTTTTTTTTCAACCAAGCCGTCTCTTGGCCGAAAAAACGCGATTTATAGCGCATTTTAATAATAGCTTGATTATCAAGATGTTATAATTTTAACACTTTCTGATTGTTGTCGATAGTGCCAAAAGTCGTCGCCGTTACGCCGTAATCGCGTCGCCGTTACGGTGTAATCGCGATGCCATTACGGTGAAATCGCGTTGCCGTTACGGTGTAACGGCGATGCGATTTCACCGTAACGGCAACACTTTTTGGCAAAAAACCGACCAACGGCATATTCAAAGGGCGGAAGGCTACCCTTTTTCCGCTCTATTTGACCCTGCCGCCAAGTGTTAAATTTCGGCAATAATATTTTACATTTTTCGGCTCCATAACGAATTGTATGGGTTATCTTACAACCGCTTTGCAGGGGCGGGTAGGGATGGTTAGGGCCCGTCCGCAACCAATGTGAACGGATTGACAATTTATTTGCCATTCGGGTTGCGGACGGGCCCTAACCATCCCTACCAGCCCCTGCAAGTCATCACCCCCCGAAACATCATGGCACAAAAAAATCCGGCAGAGACCGAAGCCAATAACCGGATTAGAATGAAAGGAGGAAGTGGTACCTCTTGGAGTTGAACCAAGGACACATGGATTTTCAGTCCATTGCTCTACCACCTGAGCTAAGGTACCGTGTTGTTTGCAATTGAAAAGTTGTTGTTTCTCGTTTGCGAGTGCAAAGGTACAACTTTTTCTTAAACTCCACAAACATTTCGTTGTTTTTTTTCAAATTTCTTTTTTTTGCCTTTTTATTTCGTCTTTCTGAAAAAAAATGATACCTTTGCACACAGAATCGGGATGTAGCGCAGTTGGTAGCGCACTACGTTCGGGACGTAGGGGTCGCCAGTTCGAGTCCGGTCATCCCGACAAGAAAAGGGAAGCAACCTCAAGTGGTCGCTTCCCTTTTTGCTTTGCAGGGGCGGGCCCTGTGCCCGTCCGCAACCCGAATGGCAAATAAATTGTCGATGCCTGCACATTGGTTGCGGACGGGCCCTAACCATCCCTACCCGCCCCTGCACGTTGGACGTGACACGTCGTTTACAACACGTGCTTATCAGTCGTCGACGATGCCTATCAGCGCCGCCACGTCCTCGGCGTTGACATTGCCCGTGAGCAAGATGCCAACGCAGGAGTTGCTACCCGACGACAGGGCCACTATCTCCTTTATCGTGTCGCCCTTCTGCTTTACCAGGATGCTCATGCCCTCGCTCTTGCCCTTCTTCATGCCGGTGAACTCGCTGTAGCCATCGCCATCGAGAGCCTTTATCTTCTTTACGAACTTCCGCCTGACGCGGCCCGAGCAATCGGTGAGCTTCAATATCTTCACCTCGTCCACCTCCTTGAGCAAGGCATTGACATTGCCATCCTTCATCTTGGCGGCGGCAATGGTAAGCATGAGTTTCGGCACGCTGACACACTCGGCGTGCTTCTTGTCACGGAAGTCATTGAACACGCTGTTTGCCTTTTGGCAGAAAGCCATCTGGCAAGTAAGCATCAATAATAATGTAAACAGAATCTTTTTCATGTGACTATCGTTTTATAGCTAATACTCTATATAATGTCTTAGACGCTCAAAATCGTCGGGCGTAAAATACTTCATCAGTTTCAGCTGCCCCATGTCGTGTATCTCACCATACAATCGCCTGTAATCGACGATGGCCTTGGCCTGGTAATAATTAATGTACGGATGCCGCCTCAGCTCCACAAGCGACAGCTTGTTGACGTTGAGCCTGTGCACCTTGGCAGGGTTAACCTCGAAGTAGGGCAAGGCCTCCTCGGGCATGTCCTGTATCTCAAGTAGCTGCCGCACGGAATAGAAGCCTCCCAGCATCTTCCTCATGCGCACTATCTGACGGGCGAAATAGGGACCGATGCCCGGCACCTTCAGCAGCAGGACGGTGTCGGCATCGTTAAGGTCCATGCGCTCGCCCGGCCTTAGCTTGGCCGGGAAGCGCCGTCCCGGCACGCTGTCGGGAGCCTCACCATAAGGCACGTTTTGATAGCCCCGCGACGTGTAGGGTTGATAATCGGAGCCGATGCGTATCAGCGGCGCGAGGTCGCGATACTGCTTGTTGGTAAGCCCGTAGACGCGCCCGAAGTCCTCCTTCCTTCTGAACACGCCGCCCTTGGCACGGTATTTATAGATGTTTCTCACTTGCCACGGCTCCAGGCCGAGGGCAAGCAGCTCAGTGGAGTCGGCCGTGTTGGGGTCGAACGGGAAACGGCTCACCGAGCGTCCACGCACGGCGTAATAATGATTGCCCTTTCCGCGCCTGTACTCATGATAGTTGCCCTGGCGGTCGGCTCCCCTGCCCTGCCATGTCGAGTCGGCTTCGCCTGCGCCAGCATACAGGCTCTCCTTGCCATGGAAGACCAGCAAGGCGAGGCTGACAATGATGAAGACCGCCAAAAGGAAAAAGATGACACGGCGGTCGGAACGGCGAATGTAATAGAAGTCGTGGAAGCGCATGGCGTCAGAACAAGCCCAACTGGTGCAAGAAGACGATGGCGATGCACGTTGGCGAGACGAAGCGCACGAGGAACAGCCAACCCTTGTAGACAGCCACGGAGACCGTTCCCCAATTGGTGAACTCCGCCTTGACCATCTTCTTGGGAGCTATCCAGCCAATGAGGATGCACGTGGCAAAGGAGCCGAGAGGAAGAAGGACATTGGAGGTAAGGAAGTCGCAGAAGTTGAGAAAGCTCTTGCCGAACACCGTGATGTCGACCGCGCCGCACGACAACGAACAGGCGATACCGATGAATATGGCCACCACTGTCTCGATGACGGCTCCCTTCTTGCGCGACACATGCAGCTCCTCGAAGATGAGCGACGTGCCTATCTCGTGCATGGAGATGGTGGAAGTGAGCGCGGCAAGGGCAAGCAAGGCGTAGAACAACACGCCGACCACATATCCGAGGGCGGGCGTGAAAGCCTGCTGGAAGACGTTGGGCAACGTGATGAAGATGAGCGACGGGCCGCTGTCGGGGTTGACGCCCACGGAGAAAGCCGCGGGGAAAATCATCAGTCCGGCGAGCACCGCCACCAAGGTATCGACAAGCGCCACCTTAATGGATGAGCGCAAGAGGTTGGTATGGCGAGTGAAGTAAGAAGAATAGGTACACAGGCACGACGTGCCAAGCGACAAAGAGAAGAAGGCCTGGCCCAAGCCGTCGAAGATGACTTGGTGGTCTACCTTTGAGAAGTCGGGGTAGAAAAGAAACCTTATGCCTTTCCACGCGTTGGGCAGCGAGCACGACGCCACCACGATGATGACAAGCAGGACAAAGAGGGTTGGCATGAGCACGTTGCTCACCTTCTCTATGCCTCGCCTCACGCCACGCACCACCACGAGATGGGTCATAGTGATGAAAGCCACGGTCCACACGATGGGCTCGATGGGCGACGACGTGAACTTGTTGAAGTATTCCTGCACGTAAGCCGCGTCGCCATTGATGTTCCCCATGATTGAGGCGTAAAGATACTGCAGGCACCAACCGGCAATGACAGAATAGAAGCCAAGGATAATCAGCGACGTCAAGGCGCCTATGGTACCGACTATCGCCCACGCCCCGCCACCGCCTGCACGGGCATAAGAGCGTGCGGCATTGGCGGAACCGTGACGGCCCACGATAAACTCAGCCACCATGCCCGGCACGCCGAGCAAGACGATGCAAAGGAGATAAATGATGATAAACGCCGCGCCGCCATCCTGACCCGTCATGTAGGGGAAACGCCAAATGTTGCCCAACCCGACGGCTGAGCCCGCCGTGGCCAACACCACGCCTATCTTTGTACCGAAACTGCCTCGTTCCATGATTTCTTATTTTATATTATGCCAAACTGATGCAAGAATATCGCCAATATGCACAACGGCGCGACAAAGCGCACAAGGAAGAGGAACACCGCGAAAACATGGCGCGACACCGTGCCCCAATTGGTGAACTCGTCCTTGACCAACTTCTTTGGCACGAACCAGCCAATGAACAAGCAGGTGAAGAAGCCACCGAGAGGCAGGAATATCTGCCCGGTAACGAAGTCGAAGACATCGAACAACGGCTTCCCGGCTATCTCCAGTCCCCTGCCCTGGCCTAACGACAAGGAGCAGACCGCGCCGATGACGGTGCACACCACGGTGACGATTATGGCTCCCTTCTTGCGGGAGATGTGCAGTTCCTCGTAGAAGAACGCCGTGGACACCTCGTGAAGGGAAATCAGCGACGTGAGGGCCGCCAAGGACAGCAAGAGGTAGAACAGCAACGACACGAGCCACCCAAGCAACGGCAAGCCCGCGAACGCCTCGTTGAAGACGTTGGGCAACGTGATGAAAATCAAGGATGGACCGCTGTCGGGACTGACGCCCACGGAGAACGCGGCAGGGAAAATCATCAAACCGGCGAGGATAGCCACCATGGTGTCGATGGAGCATATCTGCACCGCCGACTTCACGAGGTTGGTCTGGCGCGTGAAATAAGAAGCGTAAGTGGAGATGCAGCCCATGGCGATGCTCAACGAGTAGAAGCTCTGGCCCAGCGCGCCAAGGAACACGCCCTGGTCCACCTTCGAGAAGTCGGGCTTGAAAAGGAACGCCACGCCCGCGCCCGCGCCCGGCAAGAGGCACGAGGCCACTACTATGATCAACAACAGTATGAACAACGTGGGCATCATCATCTTGGAGGCCTTCTCTATGCCGCCCCTGACACCATGGATGATGACAAAATAGGCCACGAGCATGATGAACGCGAGCCAGAACAAAGGCTGCACCGGATTGGAAGAGAAATCGGCAAAGTATTGCTTCACGAAATCGGCATCACCGTTCAGCTGTCCCATGATGGAGGCATAGACGTATTGCAAGCACCAACCGGATATCACGGCGTAATAACCCGTTATCAGGAAGCCCGTGGACACGCCAAGCAGTCCGACAAACTTCCAAGCCTTGCCATCAGCCATGCGCGAATAGGCGCGATACGTGTTGGCGGCACCATGACGGCCAATGATAAACTCCGACACCATGCATGGGATGCCAAGCATCAGCACACAGCCGATATAAATCAAGATGAACACGGCGCCACCATTCTGGCCCGCCATATAAGGGAAACGCCAAATGTTACCAAGCCCGACGGCACCACCCGCCGTGGCAAGTATCATTCCAATCTTACTGCCAAAACTGGCTCTCTTTTCTGACATGTATTTTTACTTTCTCACTAATTTTAATGCAAAATTATAAAATATAATCCTTCCATTCAAACAAATCGAAAGTTTTTAGCGGATAATATGAAAGATTGCATCAAACCGTGAGTGGCATGCCCGCGTATTGTTGCCGGGCAAGCCGTTTCAGCGATATTCCTCCGGCACCAACTGCTTCCAAGCCGAATAAGGGTTGGCAAGCATATACGAATTGTAGAAATGCTTATCGCCCGTGACCTCAGGCCCCAAGAAGTCGGGCTTCTCAAATGCCTCGGTCTCGCTTCCGAGTTCCACTTCAGCCATCACGAGCCCGTCGTTGGCACCATGAAACTCATCGACCTCAAACGTGTGGTTGCCCACGCCCACAAGGTAGCGATGCTTGTCTATCACGCCTCCCTTGCACAGCCTCATGAGATGCGACGCCTCGTCGAGCGTTATCTCTTTCTCAAACTCATAGCGCGTCATGCCGCCGTCACGGCTCTTGCCCTTGATGGTCAAGTAGGCCTTGTCGTCACGCACGCGCACGCGCACCGTGGCACCTTCGGCAGGGATATAGCCCTGCTGGATGTGGCTTGCCGAAGAAGCCTCGCGCTTAAAGGCGCCACCATGCTTAACCAGGAACTTACGTTCTATTTCCAATCCACTCATTATATAATAATATTATTAATGCCAGGTTGATTCGCGTGATTTGTCAATGCGGCCATCCGGGACGCGGACGGTCACAGGGGCCGCGCCCTGCAAAGCAAAAAGGCGGCTCCGTGGAGCCGCCTTTAATTCCTTTTAATTATTGAACGATAAACATTGACCAAATCATGTAGATGATGGCGAGGGCGACGAGGACTCCGAAAATCCATTTCACCACGCTCTCGCCTTGGGTCTTTTGCTTTTCCTTGTGCTCTGTGCGCTTCTTGGTGGGTGTCGCGTTGTTGACCTCCCTCACTGGCACGTGCTTCAGTTGTTCTTTCTTATTGTTTCCCATAGTATGTTTGTTTTAGTTTTCCTTGTCTCTTCACCGACACTTGCTTGAGGACAGTCAGTCTTCCTTCTCGGCGTCGCTCTCGGCGAACTCCATGAGGTAAGCCTTGATGAATCCGTCTATCTTGCCATCCATCACGCCATCCACGTCGGATGTCTGGTAACCCGTGCGGTGGTCTTTCACGCGACGGTCGTCGAAGACATAGCTTCGGATTTGGCTTCCCCACTCTATCTTCTTCTTTCCCGCCTCAATCTTGGCCTTTTCCGCCTGCTGCTTCTTCAAGGCACGGTCGTAGAGTTGGCTCTTCAAGAGTTTCATGGCCTTCTCGCGGTTCTTTGGCTGGTCGCGCGTCTCGGTGTTCTCAATGAGGATTTCCTCTTTCTCGCCCGTGTCGGGGTCTTCGTATTGATAGCGCAAGCGCACGCCCGACTCCACCTTGTTGACGTTCTGTCCACCGGCACCGCTCGAGCGGAACGTGTCCCAGCTCACCTTGGCCGGGTCCACATAGACCTCAATGGTGTCGTCGACCAGTGGCGTGACGAACACCGACGCGAAACTCGTCATGCGCTTGCCTTGGGCATTATAAGGCGAGACGCGCACCAAGCGATGAACACCATTCTCACTCTTCAGGTAGCCATAAGCATACTCGCCACCCTCGATGGTCATCGTCATGCTCTTGACGCCGACTTCCTCACCAGGCTGCAAATCAGTGATGGTGGTCTTGTAGCCGTTGGCCTCACACCAGCGCATATACATGCGCATGAGCATCGAGGCCCAGTCTTGCGCCTCAGTGCCACCAGCGCCAGAATTGATTTTCAGTACCGCGTCCATGGAGTCCTCGTCTTGGCGCAGCATGTTTTTCAGCTCGAGGTCCTCGATGCACTTGACAGCCTTGGCATAATCGGCGTCGACCTCCTCCTCCGTCACGAGTTCCTCCTTATAATAGTCGAAAGCGAGCTGCAGCTCGTCGGCATTCTGCTTGCACTGCTTGTAGCCGTTGAGCCATTTCTCTATGCCCTTCACCTTCTTCATTTGCGCCTCAGCCCTTTTGGGGTCATCCCAAAAGTCAGGAGCCTGCGTGCGCAATTGCTCCTCCTCGAATTCTACTTTCTTCTGGTCAATATTGAGATAGTGGTGAAGCTTCTCGGTACGCTCCAGCACGTCTTTCAGTTGATCTGATGTTATCATTTTCGCTTATTTCGTTATTACTCCGTCCGATGGCGTATTGGCGTACATGCCATCGATGATGTCCTTATAATGTTTATTGACCATGCCTCGACGCAATTTTAAGGTGTTGGTTATCTCACCCTTCTCCATCGAGAAATGATGTGGCAGCAACGTGAACCGCTTTATCTGCTCATAATGGGCGAGGCTCTGCTGCAAGATGTCGATGCGTTCCATCATCATGGCGTTGACCTCCTTGTTCTCGCACAGCTCAACCCTGTCGGCGAACTTTATGCCACGCGCGTTGGCCCATTCCTCAAGGGCGCCATACTCCGGCACCACAAGGGCTGACACGAACTTGCGCTGGTCGGCAATCACGGCCACCTGGTCGACAAACTTATCCACGAGCAGCAGCGCCTCTATCATCTGCGGGGCTATGTACTTGCCGTTGCTGGTCTTGAACAAGTCCTTGATGCGCTCGGTGAGGTAGAGCTCGCCGTTCTTGAGGTAACCCGCGTCGCCCGTATGGAAGAAGCCGTCGGCGTCGAATGCCGTCTTGTTCTGTTCCGGACGCTTGTAGTAACCCTTGGTGATGGTAGGGCCTTTCAGCAATATCTCACTGTTCTCGCCTATCTTTATCTCTATGCCATTGATGGGCCGGCCAACAGAGCCGATGGTATAGCCCTCGTCCAAATGGTTGCACGACACCGTGGCAAGGCTCTCCGTCAAGCCATAGCCCACGACCATGCCTATGCCTATGCTGTGCACAAACTCCTGCACGTCGGGCGAGACGTAAGCTCCAGCCGTCGGGAATATATTGGGATGCTCAAGGCCTATCTGCGACCTGACAAGGCCCAGCACGGTCTTGTTGGCGATGGCATACTGAAGGCGGAGCGACAACGGCGGACGCTTGCCCTTGGCGAGATAGTCTACATTATATTTCTTGCCGATGTTCCAAGCCTTATAGAACATCTTTTGCTGCATGCTGCTCGAGCGGTCAATCTTCGCCCTTACAGCCTGGTAGACCTTCTCCCAGAAACGCGGCACGCTCGACATGCACGTGGGATGGGTCTCGCGCATAGACTGCTGAATCTTGTGCGGGTCGGTGTTGACAATGAGAGTGCAACCCTCGCTGATGGCCAGATAAGCCCAGCCACGCTCAAAGATATGCGTGAAAGGCAGGAAATCGATGACACGGTCTTTCTCGGTCAGTGGCACGCACTCGTCGTTTGCCTTCAGCGCGGCGGCGTATTGTCCATAGGTAAGCATCACGCCCTTCGAGTCGCCCGTGGTGCCGCTGGTATAGAGGATGTTGCAAAGGTCATCGTCGTTGGCTTCCTTCCAAAGGGCCTCTACCTCACGCTCGTGGGGCAAGTCCTCGCCGAGCTTGAGGAAGTCGTCGAAATACATTGCCTCAGGGTCGTGCATGCTCAAGCGCACATGGCGGTCGAACACGATGATGCGTTCCAACGAAGGACAAACGGAATGGATGTTGTGAGCCTTGTCGTATTGCTCTTGCTCGCCCACGAAGACGAGACGCACGCTGGCGTCGTTGACCATATACTGCACTTGCTGGCCCGACGTGGTGGCGTAGAAAGGAATGGATACCACGCGTATGCCATAGGCTCCGAAGTCGGTGTAAAGATACTCTGCGCAGTTTTGGGAGAAGACGGCTATTTTGTCTTGTGGCTTCAAGCCAAGGGCAAGGAGCGCGTTGCTGACCTTCTTGACATTCGCGGAAAACTGGTTCCATGAGACGTTAGTCCATTTGGAACCTCCAAAGTCTTGACGGACAAGGGCCGTCCTGTTTCCATATTTCTTTGCCTGAGAGTGGATGAGCACAGACAGGTGAGACCTGTTTTGCATAAGCTAAGGTGTTATTTTATGCAAAGATAAAATATAAATGCGATATATTCAAGTATTATTAAATGTTTTTTTTAATTTTGCCATAAAGCAACACAAGAACCTTGACACAAATAGGATATAAGGAATGAGACAAGAAGATTACGTCAACGACGCCATAGAACTGTTACGCCAACTCATAGCCACGCCGTCGGTGAGCCGCGACGAGAAGGCCGCCGCCGACATCATGCAAAGACGCATGACGGCCTACGGACTCGCGCCTCGGCGTGATGGCAACAACGTCTGGGCCTTGTCGCCTTTCTGGGACGACAGCAAGCCCACCTTGCTGCTTAACGCTCACATCGACACGGTGAAGCCGGTTAGCAGTTGGACGCGCGACCCTTTCGAGCCGACCCTTGAGGGCGACCGCCTGTACGGACTGGGAAGCAACGACTGCGGTGGCGGCCTCACAACACTGCTGCAAGTTTTCAGATGGCTATCGCTAAGGCCCCAGCCATACAACTACGTGTATCTGGCCTCAGCCGAAGAAGAGGTGTCGGGCAAGGAGGGATTCTCTCGCGCCCTGCCGCTGCTTCCGAAGATTGACGTGGCTATAGTGGGCGAGCCCACGGGCATGCAGCCCGCCATAGCCGAGAAGGGCTTGATGGTGCTCGATGTCATTGCCCACGGAAAGAGCGGGCACGCCGCGAGAAACGAGGGCGTGAACGCCATTTACGAGGCCCTCGACGACATGGTTTGGATAAAGGACTATAAGTTCAAGAAGATGAGCGAGCTCCTCGGCCCAACGAAGATGACTCTCACCGTTGTCAACGCCGGCACGCAACACAACGTCGTCCCCGACTGCTGCAAGATGCTCGTCGACGTGCGCACCAACGAGCACTACACCAACGAGGAGGTCTACGACATAATAAAAGCCAACGTAAAGAGCGAGGTTCACGCCCACTCCTTCAGGCTCCATTCCTCGCACATCCCTACTGACCACCCTTTGGTGAAGCGGTGCGTCGAATTGGGATTGAAGCCCTACGGCTCGCCCACGCTGAGCGACCAGGCCCTCATGCCATGGCCGTCGTTCAAGCTCGGGCCGGGCGAATCGGCACGCTCACATTCCGCCAACGAGTTCATCTGCCTCAGCGAGATGCGCGACGCGTTCAGTACCTACCAAAAGCTGCTGCAACCATGAGGAAGCTCATGGCGTCAGACGCTCAGTAGAGAAGCAACAGGCCGGCAATGGCGGCATAACCAATCATCTTGATTGGGTTTATCTTGACGAACAACGTGCCGTAGAATGTCGCGGCAAAGAGAAGGACGCTGATGATGAACTGCCACGTCGTGTCCACCGGACTGCCGAAATTTTCCTTGTTCAGAAGCATGATGGTGGCAGCGGCAAGAAGGCCGACAACAGCGGGGCGCAGACCGTCGAACACGCTCTGCACCACACGCGCCTTCATGTAGCGCATGAACATCTTGCTGATGAGAATCATGAGTACAAACGACGGCAAGACAAGCGAGAATGTGGCCACTAAGGAGCCAAGCACCGACAGCGCGTTGCCCATGCCCATGTTATGGATGGCCGTGAAGCCGCAATACGTGGCAGAGTTGATGCCAATAGGCCCTGGTGTCATCTGGCTTATCGCCACGATGTTGGTAAACTCCGCGCTCGTAAGCCAATGGTGGTTATGCACTGTCTCCATCTGTATGAGCGACAACATGCCATAGCCGCCACCGAAACCGAAAAGGCCAATCTTAAAGAATGTCCAGAAGAGTTTAAGGAATATCATTTCTTCACGAGTTTACCATAAATGTAACCACCTGCCCCCGCCGCTATGATGACCCATATCGGATTGACATGGAGCGCGCTTATGAGCAAGGCTCCGGCAATGGGAATCCAGCAATTGCCAAGATGTATCTTCGCGCTCTTGGCAAGGTTGAACGTGGGCACGGCTATAAGCGCCACTACCGCGGGACGAATGCCATTGAACATGGCCGCTATCCAACCCACCTGCATGAACTGGTGGAAGACCATGGCTATGAGCAGGATGATGATGAAAGAAGGCAACACCGCGCCGAGGGTTGTGTAGAGCGCGCCTTTCTCGCCTTTTATCTTATAACCTATAAACGTGGCGATATTGGCGGCAAACACGCCAGGGCAGCTTTGCGCGATCGCCAACAAGTCCAAGAACTCTTCTTTCTTTATCCAACCGTTTTTCTCCACCACTTCCGCCTCGATAATGGGAATCATGGCGTATCCGCCACCAAGGGTGAACGCGCCTATCTTGAAAAAGGTCGTGAACAATTTGCGACTCAGACTTGCCTCAGATTGTTTGGGCATGACTTATTAATATAAAACAGCCCCTTCTTTTTTACGGAAGGGGCTGTCTGAAAAAATATAAAAATGTTATTACTTCGTATGCTCCTCTATCCATTTCCTCGCGTTGACGAAGGCCTCTATCCATGGAGTGACATCATCGCCGCGACGGTCTGCCGGATAATAGGCGTTTTGCCAAGGGAAGATGGCGCGCTCCGGGTGCGGCATCATGGCGAGGTGGCGACCGTCGGCTGAGCAGATACCGGCCACGTTGTAGTCGGAACCGTTAGGATTGCCAGGATACTCAGCGTAGTTGTATTTAGCCACAACGTTGTAGTGGTCCTCAGACTCTGGCAGATAGAAGCGGCCCTCTCCGTGAGCCACCCAGATACCAAGCTTGTCGCCGCTCAGCGAACCGAGCATCACGCTCTCGTTCTGAGGTATTGACAGGCCGAGGAAGGCGCTCTCAAACTTCTGCGACACGTTGTGCGTAAGGTGCGCGCGGTGCTTATGCTCCGGGTTGATAAGGTTCAGCTCAACCATGAGCTGGCAACCGTTGCAGATGCCGAGCGAGAGGGTGTCCTTGCGAGCGTAGAACTTGTCGAGGGCTTCCTTCGCCTTGGGGTTGAAGAGGAACGCTCCTGCCCATCCCTTGGCCGAGCCGAGCACGTCGGAGTTGGAGAAGCCACCGCAGAAGACTATCATGTTGACTTCCTCAAGCGTCTCTCGTCCGCTGATGAGGTCGGTCATCATCACGTCTTTCACGTCGAAGCCGGCGAGCCACAGCGTGTATGCCATCTCGCGGTCACCATTGGTGCCTTTCTCACGAATGATGGCGGCCTTCGGACGTGAGGCGTTGTCACCATCATGCCAACGGTCGGGGTTCAAGCCGAGAGCGGCAAACGAGCCTTTGAAGCCACCAAGGTTTATTTCAAGCGGTTGCTTCTTGTAGTTGAGGAAACGCTTGTGGGCCATTTCGTTCATGCTCTGGCGACGGTCAAGGAGATAAGAAGTCTTGTACCACGTGTCGCGCAGCGCGTTGATGTCGAACTCGTGCTTCCACTCGTCTTTCACCACCACGATCTTCCTGTCGTTAGGTGTCGGGTAAGCTATTTTGGCGAAAGCGATGCCCGCGTCTTCCAGGTATTCCTTCAATTCCTTCTTGCGTGTGTCAGACACCTGGATTACGACGCCTGGGTTCTCGGCGAAGAGCATCTTCACCACGTCGTCATTGTCTTGCATGATGTCATGCAGGTTGACGTGCATGCCACCGTCCACGTTGGCGAAGGTCATCTCAAGGAGCGTCGTGATGAGACCGCCGGCTGATATGTCATGGCCAGCCATAACCCAACCCTTCTGTATCAAGTCTTGTATGGCATTGAAGCAGTCGGCGAAATACTCGCTGTTCTTCACGGTCGGCACGTCGGAACCAATCTTGCCAAGTGTCTGCGCGAAGGCTGAGCCTCCCAGACGTTGCTCATCGAATGAGAAGTCTATATAATATAATGAGGAGTTCTTGTCGTTGACCATCACTGGGCTGACGGTCTTGCGCACGTCGTTCACCTCTGCGCCCGAAGTCACGATGACCGTGCCCGGCGCGATAATCTTTGAGCCGTTAGGATACTGCTGGCTCAACGAGAGCGAGTCTTTTCCCGTCGGCACATTGAGGTGGAGCGAGCAGCAGAAATCTGACAACGCCTGCACGGCCTCATAGAGGCGCGCGTCCTCACCCTTCTGCGAACGGCAAGGCCACATCCAGTTGGCCGAGAGATTGAGGTTCTCTATCGGGAACGGGTGATCCTTGTCGGTGGCTATTGGTGCCCAAACGATATTAGTAAGGCTCTCTGCCACAGACAGCACGCTGCCTGCTGCGGGATTGGCCATGCCAGCCTGTGGAGCGTGTCCAAGGGCCGTGGCTATGCCGGCCTTGCCACGATAGTCGAGGGCTACGACACCACAATCGGAGAGCGGGAGCTGCACCTGTCCTTGCGTCTGCTGACGCGCAATCTTGCCCGTGACGGAACGGTCTACCTTGTTGGTGAGCCAATCCTTACATGCCACTGCCTCCAGCTGAAGCACGTTGTCGAGATACTCGTCTATCTTGTCCACACTGTAAGTGGCGTCCTCGTAATGATGCTCCACCGTCACATCTTTCATTATGGTCTTTGGTGAGTGGCCGAACATCTGCGGCACGTCGAGGTCGAAAGGCTTCACGCCATCGCCCTGCACAAACGAGAAGTGGGCGTCGCCAGTGGTCTGTCCCACCACATAGAATGGCGCGCGCTCGCGCTCGGCTATTTTGCGCACACGCTCCACGTGCTCGTCCTCGATGAGCAAGCCCATGCGCTCTTGGCTCTCGTTGGCTATGATTTCCTTTGCCGACAACGTCTTGTCGCCGATAGGCAGCTTCGTCATGTCTATCTCGCCGCCACAGTCTTCCACAAGCTCTGAAAGACAGTTCAAGTGGCCGGCTGAGCCATGGTCGTGGATTGATGTCACGGGGTTGTTGTCGGCTTCCACGAGAGCGCGCACGAGGTTGTAGGCGCGCTTCTGCATCTCCGGGTTGGCGCGCTGCACGGCGTTGAGCTCCACGGCAGTGCCATAGCGGCCAGTGTCTACCGACGACACCGAGCCACCGCCAAGGCCGATGCGGTAGTTGTCGCCACCCACCACGACGATGTCCTCGCCCTTCTTGGGCTCTTTCTTCAGGCAGTCGCGCTTCTTGCCATAGCCCACGCCACCGGCAAGCATGATGACCTTGTCGTATCCGTAGACCTCGTTGTCGGCCTGCACGTTTTCCTTGGTACTCTCCACGACGGCCGTGTCGCCCGTGTTGGTCTCATACTCAAAAGTGAGCACAGAACCCGTGATAAGCGGCTGGCCAAACTTGTTGCCGAAGTCAGAGGCGCCATTCGATGCCTTGATAAGAATCTCCTCCGGTGTCTGGTAGAGCCATTTGCGTGGTTCTATCTTCTGCTCGAAGTCGCGTGCCGACGTGCCGTCATCGTTCTTCAAGCGTGGGTAAGACGTCATGTAGACGGCCGTGCCGGCGATAGGCCATGAGCCCGTGCCGCCACCCATGCGGTCGCGAATCTCACCGCCCGTGCCCGTGGCAGCTCCATTAAACGGCTCCACGGTGGTCGGGAAGTTGTGTGTCTCCGCCTTCAGCGAGATGACGCTCTCTATGGGCTTCACCTTGAAATAGTCGGATGTGGTCTGATCCTCAGGCGCGAACTGCTCTATCATCGGGCCTTGCGCGAACGCCACGTTGTCGCTGTAGGCTGAGATTATCTTGCCCGGATGCTCCTTCGTGGTCTTCTTGATGAGGGAGAAGAGGCTCGACTCGCGCTCCTCGCCATCGATGATGAACGTTCCGCCGAATATTTTGTGACGGCAGTGCTCCGAGTTGATCTGCGCGAAGCCGAAAATCTCGGAGTCGGTAAGCGGGCGTCCGTTTTCCTTCTCTATCTTGTGAAGATACCCTATCTCTTCCGGACTCAGCGCAAGGCCTTCCTCCTCGTTGTATTTCTCGATGTCCTCCACATGCTTGATGGGCTCGGGCTCATGATTGACAGTGAAGATGGTTTGGTCCAGGCCGTTGTACATGCGCTGCAACATGCGGTCGTGCGTGGCATCCTCGCTCTTCACGGGGAAGTACTCCTCAATACGCGAAATGCCGGTGAGACTCATGTTTTGCGTGATCTCAACGGCATTGGTGCTCCAGGGGGTTATCATCTCGCGACGCGGTCCTACAAAGAAACCGTCGAGCTTCTCTGTTTCCAGCAGTGTAGCGTCACCGTAAAGCCAGCAGAGGGCCTGTTTCTCCTTGTCACTGGGCTGATGGTCTATCTCAGTGGCAATGACATTCTCCTTGGGAGTCTTGAAGAAAAGAATCATAATCTTTAGAGATTTATAAATGTAATATTCTGCTTGCAAAATTAATAATATTTTCGCTAATATCGCGAGCGCGCAACTATTATTTGTTTGGCTTCTGAACGAATAGTGCGGTTAAAATATGCTTTCTCGCTGAATTTCCCACACGGAGCACAAGGATTTGAAGCTCGCCAAGCCGTAGGGTTGGATGCGCCATGGCAGGAATCCAGACCTATATGCAACGGCAATTATTTCAAGAACGGATGAAATGTGGTTAAAAACTGCTTAGACATGAGGCAGGTGGTTAAAGATAGCTAATTATCCGCAACTTTTTTGCCTGTGTGGAGTCTAATAATTAAATTTGATTGCCAAAACATTGAATCATCGGATTATAAGGCTTCGAACAACATTAAACTTTGAATAATATGAGAAAGACTATCTTATTCGCAATGGTTGCCGGCACGCTGCTCGTGACGAGCTGTGCCAGCAAGAAGGATTTGGTCAACTGCCAAAACGAGAACCGCGAGTTGACTAACAATTACCAGGACACCAAGGAGAAGCTGGCCGCTGCCAACGCTCGCGTGGCAAGCCTGGAGGATCAGCTCGCCCAGCAGAAGAAGGACAACGCCGCGTTGCAGAAGAACCTCAGCCAGAGCTTGTCGAACGCGAGTTCCAACAACGTGAACATCTCCAAGCTGGTCGACCAGATAAACGAGTCGAACCAGTATATCCGCCATCTCGTGGAGGTGAAGAGCAAGAGCGACTCGCTTAACATGGTTCTCACCAACAACCTGACGCGTTCGCTGTCCAAGGAGGAGATGAAAGAGGTCGACGTGCAGGTGCTCAAGGGTGTGGTGTATATCTCTTTGGCCGACAACATGCTCTACAAGAGTGGCTCTTACGAGATTAACGACCGCGCCGAGGAGACACTGTCAAAGATTGCGAAGATCATCACCGACTACAAGGACTATGACGTGCTGATTGAGGGCAATACCGACAACGTGCCTGTGAACACTGCCGCGGCAAGCATGAAGAACATCCGCAACAACTGGGACCTCTCCGCGCTTCGCGCAAGTTCGGTTGTGCAGTATCTCATCGACCACTTCAACGTGGCGCCTAAGCGTCTCACCGCCGGCGGACGTGGCGAGTTCAATCCGCTCGCGAGCAACGACACCGCTACAGGCAGGCAGCGCAACCGCCGCACGCAAATCATCATCACGCCGAAGCTCGACCAGTTCATGGACTTGATCGACAAGGCTCCTGAGGACAGCAACAAGTAAACCGCGACCCTATATAACGACAATCGCCACCGCGAGAGGACATGAGCCTTCGCTATGGCGATTGTCGTTTTTTTGTGTCTACAGGCGCATAAGGGCCTCAGGACTTATCCTGTGCGGATTCTTCTTCATCGGCTTCACCTTGAACTTGTCGAAGCCTTCGCCATACACGCCAATGACATTGGTCTCCGTGACAAACGCCTTGGGGTCTATCTCGTTGATGATGCGGAAGATGGTGCTGCTCTCCTTGCGCTTGGCCATGATGAAGAGCATCTTCACGTCGTGGCCCGTGTAGAAGCCATGAGCCTCAATCACCGTGGCGCCACGATGGGGATATACGGCTATGCGAGAGGCTATCTCCTTGTACTTGTCGGAAATGATGAAGAACTGCACGCTGCTATGCCTGATATTCACCACTTGGTCTACGCAATAGGCGGAAACAAGCAACACCACGTATCCATAGATTACTTGCTCGAAGTTGTGGAACACCAAATAAGACGACGATATTATCACGATGTCGCACATCATGATGACCCTGCCAAGGGATATGTCGCGATACTTGTGCACTATCGCCGCCACGATGTCGGTACCTCCCGTGGAACCGTTGAACGCGAGACCCATGCCAACGCCACTGCCACAGAAGATGGCTCCTATGAGACTTGCCATGAACGGCTGGTCGGCAAGCAAGTGGAGAGAGCCCGCGTTGCTTCGGGCGAAAGTGGTCAAGGCCGTAAGCACAAGCACGGCATAGATGGTCTTGGCGCAAAACTTCCAACCAAGAATCTTCAACGCCACGAGCAAGAGGGCGGCGTTTATTATGAAATAAGATGTTTGCACGGGAATGTTCATAGCCCAGAAGAGAAGCGACGACACACCTGGCACGCCACTCGCCGTGATGTTGTTGGGCAAGAGAAACACGTTCCAACCGATACAGTACGTCACCATAGCCACGGTTATCATGACGTAGTCGCGCATTTCGTTAATTACTTTAGCACTGATTTTCATTAATTGCTTTTCTATAGGTAAATCATCGGCAAAATTAGTGAAATAAATTATATATAATGTGTGTTTGCCGATAATTATTTTCATGCCGCACGCCATCGCGGGATGAATGGGCCTGTCGCCATCGCCCCTCAACGACTTATGACCCCGAAATGGAGCAACGCGTTCAATACGCCGTCATCGTCCACGCTCGTGGTCACATAGTCGGCAACGGCCTTCACCTCATCGCTCGCGTTGCCCATCGCCACGCCAATGCCGGCTTGCTTGATGATAGGCATGTCATTGCCGCCATCGCCAAACGCCATGGTCTCGTCTATCCGCATGTGCTCGTGCTCTGCCATGGCAAGCAGGGCCTTGCCCTTGTCGGCAGAGACATTGGTGATGTCGGTAAACGACGGATGCCAACGCGAGCTCACGCAGTCGGAGATGCCGTCCATGACATCCTTTTCCTCCTCGGCATTGAAAAACACGCTTATTTGGAGGATAGGCTCTTTCATGACCACCGACATTGGGGCGAAATCGAAATCGAGGTTCAGTCCGACCTTGAACTGCTTGGTCAACTCCTCTGAATCGTTCACCACGCCAATGTGGTCGGTGCCAACGACGACAGCCGCCTTATGGAACTTATTGGCGCCGTCCAGGATTTTACTCACCGAGGTGGCTGATATCCTGTGACAGTTGAAACGTGTCTGCCCCACCACGCACAACGCTCCCGTGGTCGTGATGTAACCGTCGATGAGGTGCTCTATCTGACCAAGGTTGTTGATGAAAAGCATGGGACGCCCCGTGGATATATAGACCTTCACGCCGTTGGCCTTAGCCTGTGTCAGGGCGTCAACGGTTGATTGGGGAATCTTGTGCGTATTGAAACTGACGAGCGTGCCGTCTATGTCGAAAAACAAATACTTGACCATAAATAAAACTATCTTGTTATAACCACGTCCTTGACCTTTCCTTCCTGCGTGAGCACCCGCATCTTGTGCGTCATGCCCTTGACGAGCGTGAACCGCTGGAACGCCGCGAAACTGGCGATGGCCTTGCCGTCGATAGAGATGATTATGTCGCCTTGCCTAAGTCCCGCCTCGTAGTCGGCGCATCCAGGCATTACTATACCCACCGAGGCCCGGCCGTCATCGGTGGGGACATAGGCCGTGGTGAGGGGCTTGTTGCTCACCTTCACGCTGTCGCCATCATCATAAGGCTGAAAGCGGATGTAGCGTCGGAAGCCATTGATGATGACAGCCCCGTAGCGCAACATGGCTGCGCCAATCTTGCTTGAGCCTTGCGTGGTCACCGCGCTGACATCAAGAAACGAGAAGTCGTCCCATTTCAAGCGGTCGAGCTTCAGAAACGCCACCTCGCCGCCACGTTCCGCACCGATGTTGCCTATGGTGAGCTTGCCTTTGACCCTGGCCTCCACTTGGCTGTTCACGTTCCTGCTCTTGTAGGCGTGCTCGTCGAAGCTCTGCTTGTTCATGGTGTAGAGCACATTAGAGCCGGTGTCGAAAAGCGCCTCGTCGTAATGGCGCTTGAACGGGCTCACCATGACATAGGGCACAAACCATTTGAGCTTATAATGAAGGGCGTAACCAGTCTCACCGTCGAAGAAGTCGCGACGGTCGGCAATGACCATGCGCCTGTTGCGAGTGTCTATCTTGCAGCAAAGTCCCTTGTTGAAAAAGTCGAAACCGATGATGCCGTCATAGGCGCGCAACATGGTAGACGGGAACAGCGACGCCACATAACCCGTTATGGTCAGCTTGCCGATAGTGATGGCTGGCAACTGCACGACGCTCACCGTGTCGCTTCTGCCGGCGGCGTCGCGGCTGACCACGCTTCCCAGAGCCCTAAGGCCACTGATGGGAGAACTGGCATAGACCGTGCCTTGGCTTGCCCCCGTGTCGAGGCAGAAACGATAGACGCGCCCGCCTGCCGTGGCCTTGACGAATATCTGGTTGTCCACGACCTCTATCGGAATGGTGTCGGCAAAGTTGCGCTGCGAGAACGTGAAGTTGGTGCTGTAACCGCGCGTCTGCGCATTGGCCATCACAGGCAACAGCACGGCAAGCAAACAAGCCACTGACCTTTTCATCACCTTGCGCTTTTTCATGAGTCCATTACGTTCCGTCGGACGCCGACGCCTTGTCGCCCCGGGGCGTCAACGTCCCAACCAAGCTTCCGGGTTCAGCTTGGCACGCTCCTTGCGAAGCTGGAACTGCAATATATGGTCTGGCCCGACGGTGCCAATGACCTGCCTGGTCGAGACTTTCTGGCCCCTGCTCACACTTGCCGAACTCAAGTTGGAATATACCGAGATATACGCTCCGTGGCGCAGCATGACCACCACCGTGCCGGCATAGCTGAGCACGGCGCTCACCTCGCCGTCGTAGATGGCGCGCGCCTTACAGCCGCTGCCACCCATGATGTTTATGCCCTTGTTGTCGAGCGTCACGCCTTTCAGTCCGGCCACGTGGTATTGCCCGAAATGGCTTACCACGCGGTATCCGCCCGTTATAGGCATCGGCAAGCGTCCCTTGTTTGCCTCGAAGCCATTGTTCATCATCCTGTCCATGGATGAGAATCGCTGTTCTTCCTCTTGGTCTTGCTTGGCCTCGGCAATGTCTTTCTTGGCCCTCTCGGCGTCGGCCGCCTGCTTTCTCTCGGCTGCCTCGCGCGCCGCCTCAGCCTCGCGCGCCGCCTGTTCAGCCGCGGCCTTTCTCGCCGTCGCCGCGGCTTCCAGCTCTTGCGCCTTCCGCTTCTCCTCGGCTGCCGCCGCCTCGCGTGCCTTGCGCGCTGCCTCCTCTGCCGCGCGAGCCTTCCTTGCCGCTTGCTCGGCGGCAAGCTCGCGCTGCCTGGCCTCGGCAATGCGTCGGGCGTTCTCGCGTGCCGCAGCCTCAGCAGCCGCTTTCTTCCTGGCTATCTCAGCTTTTCGACGAGCCTGCGCGGCCGCCAGCGCTGCCGCCTTGCGTCGTGCCTCGGCCTCAGCGCGGGCACGCACGCGGGCCACCTCAATCTCCACCTGACGGTCAATCTCAGCGTTCAGCGCCGCGTCTTTCTTGCGTTGGTCGGCGATGATGCCCTGGATGGTGCTCTGCTGCTTCCGCAGGCCGTTCACTATCTCTTGCTGCTGGTTCTTGTTGGCCTCAAGCTTGGCATGCTCCTGCTGGCCCTTATGGAGCAGATTGCTCTTCTGCCCCTTCACGTTGCGCAGTTGCGCGTGCTTGTCGGAAACCTGCTGGCGTTTTGCCTTCACGGCCTCGCCCTGTGCACGCTGGTAGTTGGCATACTCACGCACGAAACGCAGACGGCGATACATCTGGTAGAGGTTCTTGGCCGAGAAGATGAACATCAGCTTGTCTTGCATGGTGCGATGGCGCGCCATGTAGCGCATGGACTTGATGTATTTGTTCTGCCTGTCTTTCAGCTGGGCCTTCAACGTGTTGAGCTGGGAGTTGAGAATGCCAATGTTGCCATTGATATGGTGTATGTCCTTCTCAATGTCGTCGATGTTGTGCTTGCTCTTGTCTATCTCGCCGTTGATCATCATCAGCTCATTGAGCTTCTTGCTGACGTTCTCGCGGTTTTCCTTCAGGGCTTTCTGCTGTTCCTTGATTTTCCTTTGGATGTCGGCCCTCTGGCTCTGCAGCTTCTTTATCGACGCGTTGGAATATGTCACCGCGGCGCCTTTTTTCGCCTTGGCGTTGCCGGCCTTTGTCTTCTTGGCCGTGCGGTTCACTTGCGCCGTGCGGTTGGCCTTTCTTGTCGCCGTCCGCTTCCTTGTCTGGGCGAGGGCTTGCGGCGCCGCCACGACAAAGGCGAGCAATATATAAACGATGTGCCTAAAACAAAAATTCTTCATTTACATGCTGAATAGTTTGGAGAAAATATCGGTTGCCTCTATCTTCTTGTACCTTGACGAGAGCGTGGTCTCCGTGCTCCATTTCGACGATGTTGATATGTCGTCCATGTCCAAGGTCATGGTAATTCTCTGCACCTTCTTCGTTGCCGAGGTCTGGAACGAGAGTTCCTCAAAGGCTGGGAACATCTTTGCCCCGACAGGCTTGAACTTGCCATACTTCATCGTCAGCACCGATGTGCCATGCTGTGCCGACGCGTATGTGGCTTTCACGTCGCTGATAAGCTCGGTCTGGCGTGAGACGTTCCACACCAGGCTAAGGTTGCCGTTCCTCACGCTGACCGGCACCGTGGTTGCCGAGCCACCCAGCTCAGCCTTGAACTTGGATATGTTCTTCTCTTCAACTTCCTTGCTTCCCGGCAGATACAACTGGTTCCAGAACAAGGCTTGCAGGGCGTTGAAGTCGAGGCCGTTAGCCTTCAGGAAGTCTATTTGGCGATAGTCTTCCTTTACATATTGCTTGTGCAACCTGTCGACCACGAGCACGTATTCGGGCGTGAACTCCAACCGGCCCACCTCGGTGTGCAGCACCGGCATGAAGAGCTGTAACCTTATCATCTGGTCCTTGCGCATGTGCAGGCTTCCCGGCACCGACACGTCCTTGCCTCCCATTGAGGCGGTGAAGTCGAGGTCGGCCACTATGTCTTGCGCGTCCACCTTCTTGTCGTTGACCCTTTCCACGAAGGCAAAGGTCGATTGCTGCGTGGCGACCTCTGTTTTCTGGGCCTTTGGCAAATTGGACATTGGCTTGTCGGCGTCTTTCACCACCGCTTTCTTGGCGCCACAGGAGGCGAGGAGCAACAAGGCCGAGACGGCTGCCATTCCGAGTCTAAAATTCTTCATCACTTCGATTTCTTTCTGTAAAGTCTTATTTTCTTTTCCAACGCCTTGGCGTCGCCACCCTGCTTCACGGCCTTCTCACAGAACGAGGCGGCTGAGCCGTAATCGCCCAAGGCGGCATAGATGTCGGCCGCGTGCTCGTAGAGCGTGTTCGACGAGGTGCTGTCGGAAACGAATTTCAACGTTTGGTCAATGTATATCTTGGCATCGGCATACCGGCCGAGCCTATATAGAATCCAGGCATAAGTGTCAAGGTAAGTGGCGTTCTTGGGCTCCGCGGCTATGGCCTTGGCGCTCATCTTCTCGGCCCTGTCGAGGTCAACGCCGTCGACGCTGAGGAAATAGGCGTAGTTGTTGAGCGTCCCGATGTTGCCAGGGTCGTATTGCAAGCAACTGTCGTAAGCGGCATAAGCCTCTTTCTTCAAGTCATTGGCAGAGTAGATCTCGCCCATGATGGAGTATATCTCCGCCACTATCGCCGTGTTGCTTTGGTCATTGATAAACGCCGTGCCTTTCCTCAGTGCGTCGAGGGCGCCCTTGTCGTCTTTAAGATAATAGCGGGAAAGGCCGGTGAAGAAATAAAAAGGCAGGAAGTCGGGGTTATAGAGCATGCCGGGCTCGCTGAGCGCGGCTATCTCCTTCCAGTCTTGCGACGCCCACTTGTCTTGTATGAGTTGCACCCTTGCGTCAGCGTTGTCGGGTTGCAACTGAATCAACTGCGCGAGGGCGTTGTCTATGGAGTCTTTCGGGAATTTCCTCAGCGTGTAGTACGCAGCCTTGAGCTGTGCCACCGTCGTGTCTCGCGGCACCACGGCCTGCACTTTCCTGAAGAGCTCCACCACGTTGGTGGAGTCGCCGCCCGTGCTCTCGTTTTGCTGTATGGCGTTGCGCAGGAACTGCACGCGCGTCTCTTGCGGTGTCTCCTTGCCAAAGAGCAAGCGGTTCATCATGTCCTTGGCGAGAGCGTCTTGTCCCGAGCCGTTGTAATAATCGTAGAGGCAGCTCTGCGCCATGGCGTTGTCGGGCTCGCTTTTCAGCACTCCGGAATAGATGTCGTATGCTTCCTGCATGCGCTTGTGCTGCATCAGCCAGTTGCCGAGCATGAGCTTGAAGTTAGGGTCGTTGGGATGCGAGTCGGCCAATGCCTTCAAGGTGTTGTAGGCGCCCTTGGCGTCGCCTTTCATCTCATAGGCGTTCATGCGCATCAACGAGAGCTGGTCGCTCTGGCCGTCCATCTCCTCAAGGCGTCTGATGGCATCCAGCATCTTGTCGTATTTCTTCTGCCGGCCATACAGTCGCACCAATATGGCGACCACGTCGTCGCGGTCGCGATGCGCCTGGTAGAGTCTCTCGTATGTGTCGATGGCCTTGTCGAAATATCCCATGCCGAGGCTCATCTGTGCCAAGCGCTCTTGATAGGTGTCGTTGTCCGGCGCGAGCCTCGCGGCGGTCTCCAAGTGGCTAAACGCGAGGTCAACACTGTCCTTGTCGGCGAAATAATCGGCACGCATGTAATGGGCCACCGCCGAGCGTGGGTTTATGCGCAGGCAAGAGTCGATGAGCATCATCGAGGAGTCGGCGTTGCCTTTCTCTCGTTGGCGCAGGGCCGAGAGGAAACGCTCTCCAAAGAGGCTGTCTTGCTCATAGGTCAGCGTGTCGGCGTTGACCGCCTCCTTGTCTTTGCTTCCAAGCACCGACGACACCGCCGCCACATGGCAAACCACTGCCGCAAAGGCAAGGGCGAGGATATTCAAACCACGTTTTCTCATCATTTCACTCCCGTATGACCGTAACCGCCTTCGCCTCGCTCCGTCTCGTCGAGCACTTCCACCTCTTCCCATGTGGCCGTCTCGTGTCGCGCGATAACCATCTGCGCCACACGCTCGCCGGCGTTGACCACGAAGTCGTCGTTGGAGAGGTTCACGAGCAGCACTTTCAGCTCGCCACGATAGTCGGAGTCTATCGTGCCAGGGGTGTTGAGCACGGTGATGCCGTGCTTCAGCGCGAGCCCGCTGCGGGGGCGCACCTGTGCTTCATAGCCTTCGGGCAGCTCTATGCGTATGCCCGTTGGCACGAGGGTCCGCTCCATGGGATGGAGCGTGATGGGCGACTCTATGTTAGCACGGAGATCCATGCCCGCGCTTTGACTTGTGGCATAAGCCGGAAGAGGCTGGCAACCAGTGTTTACAACTTTGATTTTCACCATAATAATGCAAAATTACGCAATTCCGCACATATAATTTAATTTTATTTATTAAAAAGACGAAAAGCCACAAAATAAGCGTAACTTTGCCAAAAAGCATCAAGGGCAAAATGTTAGGAGAGACTTCTATGAACTGGCGACAACTCATAAGCAACAAGCGTTTCGGGCAGGAGGAGCGGCACCCGCTCCGCCACGACGACCGCTCTGAATTCAAGCGCGACGGCGACCGACTCATCTACTCGGCCCCGTTTCGCCGCTTGCAAAACAAGACGCAGGTGTTTCCCTTGCCTGGGAGCATTTTCGTGCACAATCGCCTCACCCACTCCATCGAGGTGTCATCGCTCGGCAAGAGCCTTGGCGACGACGTGGCACGGCGGCTCATCGACAAGCACCCGGAACTGAGGAACACGCTGTTTGAGGAGATTGGCTCCATAGTGCAAACGGCGGGACTGGCCCACGACATGGGCAACCCGCCTTTCGGACACTCTGGCGAGAAGGCCATACAGACGTTCTTCACCGAGGACTGCGGCAAGTTCTTGAAAGATGAGGTGTCGGACGCTTTCTGGGACGACATCACCCATTTCGAGGGCAACGCCAACGCCTTCAGGCTGCTCACCCACCAATTCTTGGGCAGGAGGCCAGGCGGATTCGTGATGACTTACTCCACGCTTGCCGCTGTGGTGAAATACCCGCGCGCGAGCAGTCTGGCCGGCGGGCACGGCAAGTTCGGCTTCTTCGCCTCAGAGGCGGCGGCGTATGAGAAGATAGCCAGCGAGCTGGGCATCAAGCGGCTGTCGGCGACGGGCGAGCCGCTGCTCTATGCCAGGCACCCTTTGGTTTACCTCATGGAGGCCGCCGACGACATCTGCTATGAGATAATGGACATAGAAGACTCCCACAAGCTGCGCATTCTCACCTTCGACGAGACGCGCGACTTGCTTCTCGGCTTCTTCGACGAGGAGGCAAGGAAAGACATTTTGGAAAGGCTTGCCGATGACGGCGTGACCGACGAGAACGAGCAGGTGGTGTATTTCCGCGCCTGCGCCGTGGGCAAGCTTGAACATGAATGCGTGGAGGCGTTCGTGGCCAACGAGGACAAGATATTGGACGGCACGTTCACCGGAAGCCTCATCGACCACATTGCCGAGCCGCAACGCGAGGCTTACCAGCGATGCGTGAAGACATCATACAAGAAGATTTACCATTCCAAGCCCGTACTCGACATCGAGCTTAGCGGTTACAAGATAATGGAGACGCTCATGCGCACGTTCATCGACGCGGCGGCACATCCCGAGAGGTTCCACTCCAGGCAGCTCATAAACCGCTTCTCGTCACAGTATGACATACACAGCGACAACCTCGAGACCCGCATCATGGCGGTGCTCGACTTCATAAGCGGCATGACCGATGTCTACGCCCTCGACATATACCAGAAAATCAGCGGCATTGCCCTGCCGATAGTATAAGCGCGAGGGGCGAGGTCATTTCTTTGGCATGGGTATCTTCAGCGCCTCGGGGTGCTCTGCCACGAAACTGTTGATGTGGCGGACGCGCTTCTCCTCGAAAATCTCGTCAACGGCAATGAGGATGCCGCTCTCTTCCACCTCGCCAAACTCGTGGTTCACGGCAGTGCCGAAAAACCTCATGGTGGGACTAAGGTTCATGTAAGCGTTGACAAGTGGCGGTATGTTGTAACCCAGCTCGCGCACCTGATGGTTGAGCAGGCGGTAGTCGCGCTTGAAGTCGTCTTCATAGAACAGCTTTTTCAGCTCTTCCTCTGGCGTGTCTATCCTCACCGCGTCCATCGGCACGGCAAGGTGCTCGTTGTCGCCAAAGTGCTTGCGAAGGAAGTAGAGTATCATGTCGCGGCCACGGCGCACGAACGACGGGTACATCGTCATCTTGCCAAGGAAATACTTGCAACGAGGGTTTATCACGGTGAGCGCGCCCAAGCCGTCCCAAAGGTTGTCGAGGGCGAAGATGCTCTTGGTGTTCTTCCTCACGTTCTGGTAATCGAGCGACACGAACGAGCGGCCAAGCTCCACGGTGTAAGTAGCGTAGTCTTTCATGAACTCGTCGGAGAAACGATACATGTGGCTCATGGCGAGATTGGGCTGGCCGTCGGCCTTCAACTGCCAATCCTCGCCGAAGAGATAGCGGTAGCCACCTATGATTTCCTCGGCCTCCGGATTCCACACGATGAGTTGCTTGCAACCGTTGGGCATGGTGTCGAACTCGTCGATGTCCATGCTTTTCCCCGTGCCGCCACCAGACGTGCGAAAGGCTATCTCGCGAAGGCGGCCAACCTCCCGCATGACGTGCGGAGCCTCGGAAGCATGGAAAACGTAAATCTCGTTGTGGCTCTTGTTCGTCATGCGAAGGCGACGTTCCGGAGTCAGCTCACTTTTCAATATTTCCTTACTGATGGGTTGGATAATCTCTTCTTCCATAGTTGATTATATTGTTTTCGGCTACTCAGCCGTAAGCCCTGCCGGGCCTGCTTGTTGATACACTTTGTCTTCCACCCAGACAGCCCACTCCTTGGGCTTGCGGCTCTTGTCGAAGGTCTGCCAGGGTATGGGTTTACCTATCACCACTCGGAATGGCTTGTGACAGTTGCGGTACATCTCGTCGACGAGGAAAAGCATGGCTATGTTGACCTTTATGCCCAGCCGCTTCTGCCAACGGGCTATGCGATAGAAACGCGAGGAGTTGTGCCCACTGAAATAGATTGGCACCACGTCGCGGTGATACTGTATGCTTTTCGACACGAAGGTCTTTTTCCAAGGTATGTCGTGGACGTGACCGTCGATAATGCGCGAATTGAGACCGGCGGGGAACATGATGATGTGGTTGTCGCTGTTGAAGGCCGACTCCACGGCGTCGGCAAAGCTCGCCCCGTTGCGGCCGGTCTTGTTGATTCCGACGCACACAGGGCGCAAGCCCGGAAGGAACATCAACAAGTCGTTGACAAGATAGCGGAACTTGCCGTCGTAGTGACGGCCGATGATAGAGCCCAGGCAAACGCCGTCTTGACCGCCAAGCGGATGGTTGCTCACGAAAATATAGCGTTTGCCGTCGTCCTTGTCGGGAAGGTTCTCCTTGCCTTCTATGGTGAGCCGCATGTCAAGGTACTTGACACATTCCTCAAGCCACTCGGTGCCTTCCTGCCCACGATGCTCGTCAAGAAAAGCGTTGACCTCGTCCTCATGGATGAGACGACGAAGCCATGCCACGAGAAAGCGTGGCACGTATCGAGCCTTATTGCCCATCTTGCTGCGCAATATCCCCTCTAAATCGATTGTCTTTACTGTGCTTTTCTCTGTCATAACAAAACTACGTTGCAAAAATACCAATTATTTTTTATATCTTTTCATTTCATCCGTAAAAATGTGAAAAATATTTCGGGGACACTCCGGCAATGGCCCAAGGGCTTTTGTTTCCCTGTTCGTCCACGTTGGTTGCGCATTGGCACAGGGCCCGCCCCCGCAAAGCACATGACGTGTATCAAAATATTTTACAAACGGTCGTCTGAGAATCGATTTTTTTCAATCGAGGTGCCGCTTGGTCGAAAATGACGCGATTACGAGCCATTTCGGTAAACGGCTGGCTACCAGATAATTATGTTTTTGGCGGTTTTTCGGTATCACAAATTCGCTGAAATGGCGTCGCCGTTACAGTGCAATCGCATCGCCGTTACGGTGTAATCGCGTTGCCGTTACGGTGCAATCCCGACGCCGTTACGGTGCAATCGCGACGCGATTACAGTGTAACGGCAAAAATCCTTGGCCAAAAACCGACCGACGGCATTGCCTAAGGGCTGAAGGCTACCCTTTTTCCGCTCTATTTGCCCCTGTTCCCAAGTGTTAAATTTCGGCAATAATATTTTACATTTTTACGTTAGCACATGGTGCCTGTCATGGACAAGCACAAGGCCGAGGCCACGGGCGCGGTGCGACTCTTTTGCCACGCCAAAGGCGTTTTAGCGGACGGCAATGAAAAAAAGTGGGGAAAAGTGGCGCGAAGTGGGGGAAAGTTAGTAACTTTGAAGTCCCAATACACTTAATATGTGTGCGCATGCGTTTTTTAGGCAACATAGAGGCAAAAACAGACACTAAAGGCCGGGCCTTTCTCCCGGCCCCGTTTCGCAAGGTGCTGGCGGCATCTGGCGAGAGCACGCTCGTGCTTCGCAAGGACGTGTTCGAGAGCCTGTTGGTGCTTTACCCCGTGAGCGCATGGGACGAACTGGTTGACACCATGCGGCGCAAGCTGTCGAGGTGGGATCGCCGTCAGCAGATGGCATACCGCACCTTCGTCAGCAACGTCGCGGAACTGACAATAGACGCGAGTGGCAGGATTCTCATACCGCGAGGATTCCTCGACATGGCCGGCATAAGCCAGTCGATACGGTTCGTGGGAATGGGCGACACCATAGAGATATGGCCTGCCGACAACATGGAGACAATGAACAAGGAAGACTTCGGCAGCGTGCTGGAAGAAGCAATGAAAGAAGAGGAACAATGACCGACAACAACATGGTATATCATATCCCCGTCTTGCTCAAGGAGAGCGTCGACGGCCTCGACATCAATCCCGATGGCGTGTATGTAGACGTGACCTTCGGTGGCGGAGGGCACTCTCGCGAGATTCTCAGCCGGCTTGGCGACAATGGACACTTGTTCAGCTTCGACCAAGATGCCGACGCTGAGAACAACATCGTGGACGATCCAAGGTTCACGTTCGTGCATTCCAACTTCCGGTGGCTGAGCAACTGGATGCGCTATTACGACATTGATCACATCGACGGCCTCCTCGCCGACCTCGGCGTGTCGAGCCACCACTTCGACGATGCCGAGCGTGGCTTCTCGTTCAGGTATGACGCGCCTCTCGACATGCGCATGAACCGCGAGGGCGGGAAGACCGCCGCCGACATAGTGAACGATGACACCGAGGAGCACCTGGCCGACATATTCTACCTGTACGGAGAGTTGCGCCGGTCACGGCAGATTGCAGCCGCCATAGTGAAGGCGCGACAGCGCAAGCCCATACTCACGACACAAGACTTCCTGCAGGTGGTGGACCCTCTCTTCCGCCGCGAGAAAGAGAAGAAGGACATGGCCCGGCTCTTCCAGGCCCTGCGCATAGAGGTGAACCACGAGATGCAGGCTCTGAGCGAGATGCTCACCTCTGCCACGCGGCTGCTCGCCAAGGGTGGAAGGCTGAGCGTCATCACCTACCACTCGCTTGAGGACCGCATGGTGAAAAACATCATGAAGAGCGGCAACGTGAACGGAAAGGTCGAGGAAGACCCGGTGTACGGAAGGAAGGCGAGCCCTTACAACCTGGTGAACAACAAGGTGATTGTGCCCTCCGACGAGGAAGTGGAAAGAAACCCCCGCAGCCGAAGCGCGAAGCTCAGAATCGCGGAAAAGAAGGAAGAATGAGGAGTGAAGAGGAGGAAAGAACATGAAAGAAGATTCGACAAACAACAACAATAAAAACGAGGAAACGGCAAAGCCCGTCAACGACAATGCCAACGAAGCAGGAATGTCGCTTTCGAAGGTCATAGAAGAGCAAGCCACGGAAGGCGAGGCTCCTCTGTCGAGGACTTTCTCGCTGAGAAAGATCCTTGGCGGCGACATACTGAACACGTCGTTCATGCGCCAGCAAGTGCTGCTGTTCTTGCTCATATCACTGTTCATGGTGATATACATAGCCAACAGGTACTCTTGCCAACAAGACATAATAGAAATAGACGCGCTTCAAAAGGAACTGAAAGACGCTAAGTACAAGGCACTGTCAAGCGACAGCAAACTGACGGAGGAAAGCCGGCAAAGCAATGTCTTGGAAATGCTGAAGAACAACAAGGACAGCACGCTGAAGATGCCAACGCAGCCGCCTTACATCATAACGGTACCCGACAAATGACCAAGTTCAACTACCATAAGATAATGCCACGCTTCAACTTTCTCGCATTTGTACTGACTGTTGGAGCGATTGCGGTACTCGGACAAGCCGCCTACATCATGACGGCGAAGAAGACATACTGGATGAAGGTGGCGAGCCGCGTGCGACAAGACAGCGTGAGGACGCAACCCATACGCGGCAACATACTATCCTGCGACGGGCAACTCCTCGCCTCGTCGCTGCCGGAGTTCAAGATTTACATGGACTTCCAGCAGCTGCACGTGGCCAAGCAGGGCGACTCGCTGTGGCACGTCAAGCTCGACAGCATTTGCCAGGGTCTGCACCGCATCTTCCCCGAACAGAGCGCGCGGAAGTTCAAGGCGCATCTCATGGAAGGCTACAACAAGCGCCGACAGTCGGGACCGCACAAGGGAGAGAGGGTGCGCAACTGGGTAATCTGGCCCAAGCGCATCGACTACAACACTTACAGCCAAGTACGCGACCTGCCACTGTTCCGCCTGGGCAACAACAAGAGCGGATTCCACTTCGACGAGCTCAACGCCCGTGAGAACCCCTACGGCTCGCTCGCCAAGCGAACCATCGGCGACGTGTTGCTCACCGACGAGGGCGGACGCTCGGCACGCTACGGACTGGAGCTGAGCTACGACTCGCTGCTGAAAGGGGCCTATGGCACCGTGAGCAGGCAGAAGGTGCTCGGGAAATACCTCAGCATAACCAACCGCGCGCCAATAAACGGCTGCGACATCATGACGACAATAGACGTGGGCATGCAAGACCTCGCCGAGAGGGCTCTCGTGAACAAGCTCAAGGAGATTCAAGGAAGCGTCGGCGTGGCGATAGTGATGGAAGTGGCGACGGGCGACATAAAGGCCATCGTCAACATGGAGAAATGCGACGACGGCAAGTTTCGCGAGATACAGAGCCACGCCGTCAGCGACTTGATGGAACCCGGATCGGTGTTCAAGACCGCGTCGGTGATGACGGCCCTCGAGGACGGAGTGTGCGACACCACATTCAAGATACCCACCGGCAACGGCATTTGGCACATCTACGGACGCGACATGAAAGACAGCCACTGGAAGAGCGGAGGATATGGCACCATATCCTTGGGTCGAGCCATGGAACTGAGCTCCAATATCGGCGTGAGCTATGTCATAGACAAGTATTACCACAACGACCCGGAGAAATTCGTGCGAGGCATATACCGCACGGGCATAAACGGGGCCGGCGTGAAGATACCTATCGTGGGTCACGCCATGCCGGTGATAAGGATGCCGAAGAAAAACAAGCGCGGCGAATGGATAAACTGGAGCAACACGGCCCTGCCCTGGATGAGCATCGGCTACGAGACCCTGATACCGCCAATCTACACGCTCACCTTCTACAACGCCATTGCCAACAACGGCAGGATGATGCAGCCAAGGTTCGTGAAAAGCACCATAAAGGACGGCGACACCATAGCCACGTTCCCGCCACAGGTGGTGAGCGGCAAGGAGCACATAGCCTCTGACAGGACCCTGCGCATAATGCAAGACCTGCTGCACAGGGTGGTGCTCAACGGCACTGGAAAGAAGGCCTTCAGCCCCAACTACTGGGTCTGCGGCAAGACGGGCACCGCCATGATAGCCAGCAACGGCAACTACCGCGGCACGGCCCACAGCCTGCTGTCGTTCGCCGGATGGTTCGGCCAGAAAGACAGGCCATATTACAGCTGCATAGTGTGCATACAAAAATACGGACTGCCTGCCTATGGATGGATGAGCAGCGAGGTGTTCAAGGATATCGCCGACGGCATAATGGCGAGATACGTCAGATACAACGTCAGCGACGCCAGGGATGCCGACTCGCGCATGATACCGGACGTGAAAGCCGGAAACATACTCTCCGCCGACTTCGTTCTCTCCTCGCTTGGCATATCGACATTCTCCAACTACCCGTTCAAGGTAAACGAGACGCAACCCGTGTGGGGCGTGGCGGAACGAAGACGGGGCAGCGTGAAGCTGATAGAGGAGAAGGCAAGCCGCACCAACGTCATGCCCGACGTGCGTGGCATGGGAGCGCGCGACGCCGTGTTCCTCGCCGAGTCGAGCGGCGTGAAATGCACGATAAAGGGTCGAGGCAAAGTGAGCGAGCAAAGCATTGAGCCAGGAAAGAAAGTGAGGAGGGGGCAGAAATGCGTGCTCACGCTTCAATGAGACACTTAACACAAACAGATAATAAACAAAGACACATAGAACTATGAAACTGCAGGAACTTTTAAAGAACATCAAGCCGCTCCGCGTTGAGGGTAGCACGGATGTGGAAATCACGGGGGTAAACATCGACTCGCGCAAGATCAAGGATGGACACCTTTTCGTGGCCATGAAAGGCACGCAGACTGACGGGCACAAGTTCATACCCAAGGCGCTGGAGCTTGGAGCCAAGGCCGTGTTGTGCGAGGACATGCCAGAGCAGCTCGCCGACGGTGTGACCTACGTTCAAGTGGAAAGCACGGAAGACGCGGTGGGCAAAGTGGCAACGCTTTTCCATGGCGACCCGTCGAAGCACCTGACGCTCGTGGGCGTGACAGGAACAAACGGCAAGACCACAATCGCCACATTATTATATAATATGTTCCGTGAGTTCGGCTACCGTTGTGGCCTCCTGTCCACCGTGTGCAACTATATTGACGGCAAGCCAATACCAGCCGACCACACCACACCTGACCCAATAGAGCTGAACGAGCTCTTGGGCGAGATGGTAAAGGCCGGATGCCAATACGCCTTCATGGAGTGCTCGTCGCACGCCATACACCAGAAACGCATTGGCGGACTGAAATTCGCCGGAGGCATATTCACCAACCTCACGCGCGACCACCTCGACTATCACAAGACCTTCGAGAACTATCGCAACGCCAAAAAGGCATTCTTCGACGGACTGCCCAAGTCGGCTTTCGCCATCACCAACGCCGACGACAAGAACGGCATGATAATGGTGCAGAACACCAAGGCCACCGTAAAGACCTACTCGATACGCCAGATGGCAGACTTCCGCGCCCACATCATAGAGATGCACTTCGCCGGAATGTATCTTGAGGTAGACGGCCATGAGGTCGGCGTGCAATTCATCGGCAAGTTCAACGTTTCAAACCTCCTCGCCGTCTACGCCGCGGCTCGCATGCTGGGCAAGGAGCCGGAGGAGATTCTCGTGGCGCTGAGCACGCTGCACAGCGTCAGCGGCCGACTGGAGCCAATAGCCTCGCCCGCGGGTTTCACAGCAATCGTGGATTACGCCCACACGCCCGACGCCCTTGAGAACGTGCTCAACGCCATACACGAGGTGCTGAACGGCAAGGGACACGTCATCACGGTGTGCGGAGCCGGAGGCAACCGTGACCACGGCAAACGACCACTCATGGCGCAAGAGGCGGTGAAGCAGAGCGACAAGGTAATCATAACGAGCGACAACCCAAGGTTCGAGGAGCCACAGGCCATCATAGACGACATGGTGGCAGGGCTCGACAAGGAACAGATGAAGAAGGTGATTACCATCGTGGACCGAAAGGAAGCCATAAAGACGGCGTGCATGATGGCACAAAAAGGCGACGTGGTGCTCGTGGCAGGAAAGGGCCACGAAAACTACCAAGAGATAAAGGGCGTGAAGCATCATTTCGACGACAAGGAAGTGCTGCACGACATATTCAACAACTAAGGAAAAGCAACAAACAAGAACAGGCCATATAGCCATGACATGCCGTATGGCCTACAATCACAGATTACAGAAGAAGAAATGCTGTACTATCTTTTTCGATTCCTTGAGCAGTTTGGCATATCAGGCTCGGGAATGTGGGGTTACATCTCGTTCAGGGCGCTCTTGGCACTCATCCTCTCGCTCGTCATCTCGGCATGGTTTGGCGAGAAGTTCATAAAGTTTCTCAAGAGGAAACAAATCACGGAGACACAACGCGACGCGAAGATTGACCCTTATGGTGTGAAGAAAGTCGGTGTGCCATCCATGGGTGGTGTCATCATCATCGTGTCAATCCTCATACCCGTGCTCCTGCTCGGACGACTGAGGAACATATACCTCATCTTGATGATCGTAACCACGGTCTGGCTCGGATTTCTCGGCGGGCTCGACGACTTCATCAAGATCTTCCGCCGCAACAAGGAAGGACTGAAAGGCAAATACAAGATAATAGGCCAAGTGTCTATCGGCCTCATCGTGGGCTTGACACTATGGATGTCGCCCGACGTGAAGATGAACGAGAATCTCACCGTGAGTCGGCAATACGGCCAGGAAGTAGTGGTGAAACACCGCGCCGTGGCCCACAAGTCGCTGAAGACAACAATACCGTTCGTGAAAGGCCACAACCTCGACTACTCGAAGATAATGTCGTTTTGCGGCAAGTACAAGACGGCAGCCGGCTGGATATTGTTCGTGGTGATGACCATCCTCGTGGTGACGGCCGTGAGCAACGGCGCCAACCTCAACGACGGCATGGATGGCATGTGCGCGGGCAACTCGGCCATAATAGGCGTGGCGCTTGGCATACTGGCCTACGTGAGCTCGCACATGCAATTCGCAGCCTACCTTAACATAATGTACATCCCCGGCTCACAAGAGCTCGTGGTGTTCCTGTGCGCGTTCATAGGCGCGCTGATAGGTTTCCTGTGGTACAACGCCTATCCGGCGCAAGTGTTCATGGGCGACACCGGCAGCCTCACCATAGGCGGCATCATTGGCGTTTGCGCCATAATAATCCACAAGGAGCTGCTGCTGCCCATACTGTGTGGCATATTCTTTGTAGAGAGCCTGTCGGTGATAGTGCAGGTGTGGTATTACAAGTTGGGAAAGAGGCGTGGCATAAAGCAGCGCATATTCAAGCGCACGCCAATACACGACAATTTCCGCGTGACACCCGAACAGCTCGACCCAGAGTGCAAATACCTCATCAAGAGCCCACGCTCGGCAAAGCACGAGGCCAAGATAACGATAAGGTTCTGGATTGTGACCATCATTCTCGCGGCGTTGACCATCATCACGCTGAAGATAAGATAAGCCAGGAATGGCAACACATTTTTATATTATATAGACTAACAAGACTTTAATCCGTCAAGGAAATGAAACGCATAGTAGTATTAGGTGCTGGCGAGAGCGGCGCGGGAGCCGCCGTGCTGGCGAAAAAGGAAGGCTTCGACGTGTTTGTCTCTGACATGTCGAAGATAAAGGACAAGTACAAGAAGATGCTCGACGACCACGGGATAGAATGGGAAGAAGGGCATCACACGGAGGAGAAAATCCTCAACGCCGACGAGATAATAAAGAGCCCGGGCATACCGAAAGAAGCCCCGATGATACAGAAGCTGATGAAGCAGGGCACGCACATCATCAGCGAGATAGAGTTTGCCGGACGCTACACACACTCGAAGATGATTTGCATAACGGGCTCAAACGGCAAGACCACGACGACATCGCTCATATACCACATCTTCAAGAAGGCGGGCTACGACGCCGGACTGGCCGGGAACATAGGGCGAAGCCTCGCGCTGCAAGTGGCGGAAGACCCACACGACTACTACATCATAGAGCTGAGCTCGTTCCAGCTCGACAACATGTACAACTTCCACGCCAACATCGCCATCCTGCTCAACATAACGCCTGACCATCTCGACAGGTACGACTTCAAGTTTGAGAACTACGCCGACGCCAAGATGCGAATCACGCAGAACCAGACGCAAGACGACAGCTTCATATTCTGGAACGACGACCCCGTCATCAAGAAAGAGATGGAGAAGTTTGACATCCACGCCGTGAAATGCCCATTCTCTGAGATAAAGGAGGAAGCGGCCGTGGCATACACGGAGGAGGGCGAATACAAGATTGAATACCCCACCCCGTTCAACATGGAGCAGGAAGAGCTCTCGCTCACTGGCAAGCATAACCTATACAACAGCCTCGCAGCTGGCCTCGCAGCCAACATAAGCGGCATAAAGAAAGACGTGATTCGCAAGAGCCTCAGCGACTTCCCCGGCGTGGAGCACCGCCTGGAGAAGGTGTGCAAGGTGGGTGGAGTGCAATTTGTCAACGACTCAAAGGCAACCAACGTGGACGCTTGCTGGTACGCGCTGGAAAGCATGCGCACGCCAACCGTCCTCATCCTGGGAGGCAAGGACAAAGGCAACGATTATCACCACATCTTCGACCTGGTGAAGAAGAAGTGTGTCGGGCTGGTGTACCTTGGCGCCGACAACACCAAGCTGCACCAGAACTTCGACGCGTTCGGCATTCCCGTGCGCGACACACACAGCATGGCCGACTGCGTGAAGGCTTGCTACGAGATGGCAAAACCGGGCGACACCGTGCTGCTGTCGCCGTGCTGCGCCTCGTTCGACCTGTTCAAGAACATGGAAGACAGGGGAGAGCAGTTCAAGACATTAGTGAGAAACCTTTAAATAGATGTTTGTAAAACAGAAATGAGCAAGCGTGTAAGTGGCATATTCAAAGGCGACAAGGTCATCTGGATGGTGTTCTTCTTCCTTTGCATCATCAGCGCGATAGAGGTGTTTTCAGCCCTGTCGTCGCTGACGTTCAAGACGGGAGACTACGTCAGCCCAATGGTCAAGCACATAGGTCTACTGCTGCTGGGTGTATTCTTCATGATTGTCACCTTGAACATACCATGCCGTTACTTCAAGTTGGCGACACCATTTCTTATCATAGGCTGCTTTATCGCATTGGTATGGGTCCACTTCTTTGGCCAAAGCATCAATGGAGCCGGGCGATGGATGTCTATCTTGGGAATAAAGTTCCAGCCATCAGAGATAGCCAAAGGCACAATGATGCTCGCCACGGCGCAGATACTCAGTGCCATGCAAACCGACCATGGAGCCGACAGGCACGCCTACTACTACATATTGACCATTTGGGCAATATTAGTTCCATTGATATTCCTCGAGAACTTGTCGACGGCGGTATTGCTCAGCATGACGGTTTTCTTCATGATGATCATAGGCCGTGTGCCGGCGAAACAGCTTCTGCGCACCGTGGGCTTCATAGCCGTAGCAATCGCCATAAGCATATCGCTGGTTTTCGCGATAGGCGACGACAGAAACGCGGACAATGGCAACAAGGCTTACACCGAGATGGTGGCACGAAACGGCAAGGTCGTAGAGAAAAAGCAACAAAAAAGCATGTTTCCTCGCGCGGACACTTGGAAGGCAAGAATAAAGAAGTTTGGCAACAACGAATACGTACCGCCTGAGAAAGTGGATCTTGACAAGGACGCCCAAACATCATACGCCAACATTGCCATAGCCTCGAGCAACTTCATTGGCAAAGGCCCTGGCAACAGCGAGGAGCGCGACTTCCTGCCACAGGCTTACTCCGATTACATATATGCCATCATAATAGAGGAGACTGGGTTGTTCGGCGCGTTTTTCGTGGCGATGCTTTACGTGATACTTCTCTATCGCGTGGGTATCATAGCCAACCGATGCGAGAACAACTTCCCGGCGTTTCTCGTTATGGGGTTAGGGCTTATGATAGTCATACAAGCGTTGTTCAACATGTGCGTGGCAGTTGGGCTCGTGCCAGTGACGGGGCAACCTCTGCCACTGATAAGCAGGGGAGGAACGTCAACGGTAATCAACTGCGTATACATAGGAATGATACTCAGCGTGAGCCGCACGGCAAAGAAAAACAAGGTCGGTGCCGCGAAGAACACCATAGCGGCGGCAACGACTCCACAAACGGCAGACCAAACGGCAGACAATATAGAGCGGAAATAATTTAGGCGAATAATAGTCACGAAAAGAAAAAAAATGATTACTTTTGCCAAAAATGTACTAAAATGGAAAAAGAGCTAAGAGTTATCGTCAGCGGAGGAGGAACAGGCGGACACATATTCCCGGCCATCAGCATTGCCAACGCCATCAAGGCAAAGCATCCTGAGGCGAAGATTCTGTTTATAGGTGCCTTAGGACGCATGGAGATGCAACGCGTGCCACAGGCGGGCTACGAGATAAAGGGCTTGCCCGTGAAAGGCTTGGTTCGCCCCATCTACTCGCTGAAGAACATCGTTGTTGGCATCGACTTCCTCAGGAGCAAGTTCATGGCGAAACGCATCGTGCGCAAGTTCAGGCCCGACGTGGCCGTAGGAGTGGGAGGCTATGCCAGCGCCGCCGCGCTCGACGCCGCCCACGCGTTAGGGGTGCCGTGCCTCATTCAAGAGCAAAACTCCTATGCAGGCAAGACCAACAAGATGCTCGCCAGCGGAGCGAAGAAGATTTGCGTGGCATACAATGGCATGGAAAGGTTCTTCCCTGCCGACAAGATAATAATGACCGGCAACCCCGTTAGGCAAAACGTGGTCAACGACAGCATCTCGAAGGAAGAGGCAAGAAAGAAATTCGGCCTTGACCCCGACAAGAAGACCATCTTGCTCGTTGGCGGAAGCCTTGGCGCAAGAACCATCAACGACAGCATGAGGCTTCACCTAAAAGAAGTGAAAGACGCCAACGTACAGTTTATCTGGCAGACGGGCAAATACTATAACGCCGAGATGAACAAGGCGGTAAGCGATTTCGGCGAGATACCAAACCTCAAGGTTCTCGACTTCATCACCGACATGGGCGCGGCCTACAACGCTGCCGACCTCGTGATAAGCCGTGCCGGCGCAAGCTCCATAAGCGAGTTCTGCCTCATAGGAAAGCCCGTGATACTCGTGCCAAGCCCCAACGTGGCCGAAGACCACCAGACGAAGAACGCCATGGCACTCGTCAACAAGGACGCGGCCGTATACGTGAAAGACTCTGAAGCACCGGAAATGCTGCTCAAGAGAGCATTGGAAATAGTAAACGACAACGCCAAGCTGGAGTCGCTCAGCACAAATATCAAGAAGCTTGGGTTGCCAAACTCGGCGGATGTCATAGCCGACGAGGTGCTTAAGCTCGTACGTTAATCAACAAACAGAACAAGACATTTACAATATATCATTGAAATGGAACTGAAAGATATCAAGTCGGTCTATTTTGTCGGTGCAGGCGGCATCGGCATGAGCGCAATAGCAAGATATTTCATACATCGTGGCGCGGTTGTAGCAGGTTACGACCGCACGCCGTCTAACCTGACAAAGCAATTGGAGAAAGAGGGCATGCTCATCCATTACGACGAGAATGTCAACGAGATTCCGCACGCATGCAAGGACAAGGCTTCTTGCCTTGTGGTTTACACACCGGCCATACCTGCCGCACACAAGGAACTGACCTGGTTTCGCGACAACGGCTTTGAGGTGCAGAAGCGCGCGCAAGTGCTCGGCATACTCACACGCACGCATAAAGGACTATGCGTGGCCGGCACACACGGGAAGACAACGACATCGACCATGTGCGCACACATCATGCATCAAAGCCACGTCGACTGCAACGCCTTCCTTGGAGGCATCTCAAAGAACTACGGCACCAACTACATTCTTTCAGACACAAGCGATTACGTGATGATAGAGGCCGACGAGTTTGACCGCTCATTCCACTGGCTTCGCCCATGGATGACCGTCATCACGGCCACAGACCCAGACCACCTCGACATTTATGGCACCAAAGAAGCTTACCTTGAGAGCTTCAGGCACTACACGGAGCTCATACAGCCAGAGGGCGCGCTCATCATACACACAGACCTTGAGATGAAGCCTAACGTGAGTGAAAGCGTAAAGACTTACACTTACAGCCGCGACAAAGGTGACTTCCACGCTGAGAACATCAAGATAGAGAACGGAGAGATAACATTCGACTTCATCTCGCCCAAAGGCAACATCACAGGCGTGAAGCTCGGCCAGCCCATCCCCATCAACATCGAGAACGGCGTGGCTGCAATGGCGTTGGCGCAGCTCAACGGTTGCACAGCGGATGAGATACATTACGGCATGGAGACATATCACGGGGTGGAACGCCGCTTCGACTTCAAGATTCGCGACAACCGTCACGTGCTCCTCTCCGACTATGGCCACCATCCCAAGGAGATACTGCAATGCGCCAAGAGCCTGCGCGAGCTATACCCGACCCGCAAGCTCACGGCCATCTTCCAGCCGCACCTTTACACTCGCACACGCGACTTCTACAAGGACTTCGCCGACTCGCTAAGCCATTTCGACGAAGTGATACTCACGGAGATTTACCCAGCCCGCGAGCAGCCAATACCAGGCGTTACATCAAAGCTCATCTACGACAACCTCAAGCCAAGCGTGGAGAAAAGCATCATCAACAAGGCCGACGTGCTGAACCTCGTCAAGAGCCGCGACTTTGATGTCCTCGTGACACTGGGGGCCGGAGACCTCGACAACATGGTGCCAGAGATGGAGAAAATAATAAAGGAGAAATAAACGAGAACAACCATTACACCCGATGCGCGTAAACTGGAAAAAGATATTGCTTGTGGGCAGCGATGTGGTCTTAGGCACCTATATCGTTGTCGCCATGACTGCTTTCAATAAGCCCGACGGCGAGGATATTACCTGCAAGCAAGTGGACATCAACATCCAGGACGAGGCCGTCAACGGGTTCATCTCTCCGAAAGAAATCAAAAACAGGCTCATGAAGAATGACCTATACCCCCTGAAGAAGTCGTTCAAGGAGATAGACACCAGAGAGATGGAAGGGAAGCTCCGCCAAAGTCCGTTCATCAAGAACGTGCAATGCTATAAGACACAGGACGGGCACGTGTGGATAACTCTCACACAACGCATGCCCACACTGCACATAATGGCCAACAATGGCGACGACTATTACCTCGACGACGACCACCGCATCATGCCCAACTCCCACTACACAAGCAACCTCATCATTGCTTCGGGACATATAGACAGATGGTTCGCACGCAACTACATCTCGTTCCTTGCCGACGCTATCATGGCTAACGAGTTTTGGCAGAATCAAGTGGTGCAGATAAACGTGCTCCCCGATGGCGGCGTGGAACTCATCCCGCGAGTGGGCGACAACATCATCTATTTGGGCCAACTGCCTCAGACAAAACTGATTGCGCAAAGGAAGCAGCTCGTGACCGACTTCGCCAACCATAAAATGGATGAGCTGGAGAAGTTCTACAAATATGGCCTGTCACAAGCAGGATGGAACAAGTATTCCTACATAAACGTGGAATTTGACAACCAGATTATTTGCAAGAAAAAGAGAAAAGAATAAAGTAGACATATCCCAATGGCAGAATTTATAGTAGCAATAGAGTTAGGATCATCAAAGATCACTGGCATAGCTGGCAGGAAGAATACAGACGGCAGTATCAGCGTTCTTGCCATAGCCCAGGAGAACGGCGAGACGTGTATACGCAATGGCGTGGTACGCAACATAGAGAAAACAGTGCAAGCCCTTTCCAACATCATCAAGAAGTTGGAAGCGACGCTCAAGACACGCATCACGCACGTCTATGTCGGCTTTGGCGGACAGTCCATCATAGGCGTGAAAAACACCAATGTCAGGGAGCTGTCCACTGAAAGCGAAGTGACACAAGACATGATCAACGAGCTAATGGACGCCAACAGGAGCATGCAGTATCCCGACCAGCAAATTCTTGACGCCGTGACATTGGAATACAAGGTCGACAACCAGTACCAAGCCGAGCCGCCCGTTGGCGTGCCTTGCAAACGACTGGAAGGCAACTTCCTTAACATTCTATGCCGCAGGGAGTTCTACAGGAGGTTAAAGAAATGTTTCGACCAAGCTAACATCAGCATACTCGACATGTACATATCTCCTCTTGCCCTTGCCGACAGCGTCCTGACCGACTCTGAGAAAAGGGGTGGTTGCGCTCTCGTCGACTTGGGCGCAGACACTACCACCGTAAGCATCTTCCACCGCAATATCCTCAGAAAGCTATCCGTGATACCATTGGGAAGCGCCAACATTACGAAAGACATCGCCTCGCTGCAGATAGAAGACGGAGACGCGGAAAGGTTAAAACTCAAATATGCCAGCGCGTTTACCGACGGCAACGACATCGACCAAGCCCGCCACTATGCCATCGACTCCGACAGGTTCATTGAGATGAGCAAATTCGTGGACATAGTAGAGGCTCGCACAAGGGAAATAATAGAGAACGTGAAGAGTCTCATCCCCGACGAATACTCTGAAAAACTCTTGGGTGGCATCATCTTGACAGGTGGCGGCAGCAACATGAACAACATAGAACGGGCTTTCAGGCTCTATACTCACATAGAGAAGATAAGAACCGCCAAATTTGTCAACGACACAATAAAGTCGACCAACCCCTTGGTCAACGCCAAGGACGGAAGGTTATGCACCGTGCTCGCCATATTGGCCAAAGGCGACCAGAACTGTGCGGGCAGTGACATTGCAAGCAGCTTGTTTGAAGGCATACAGACAACTCAGCAAGGCCAAGCCACACCAACAGCACAGGCCACGAGCGCAAAGGCCACCAATGGCAGGATAATTGACGACGCTGCCAAAGAGAAGACGCAAGACAACGCAAAAGCCGATGACAACGGAAGGGTGAAAGTCGAATCCAGCACTCGAAACGAGCAAAACGACAAGCCCAAACAGCCACACAAGCTCTTGAACAAGTTTAAAGTGCTGTTCAGGAAGATCACTTCTCCAGATGAAGAATAAAAACATAAAATCATAGACTGAAAGGGAACATGGCAGACAACAATAACACTCAAAATACAGACACGCAGAAGCCGACAATCCTCGACTTTGGCGATCCCAACAAGGAGAACAGCATTATAAAGGTAATAGGTGTTGGTGGCGGTGGCGGCAACGCTGTCAACCACATGTATCGCGAAGGCATCCACGATGTCTCGTTCGTGCTCTGCAACACCGACGCGCAAGCTCTCAACGACTCACCCGTGCCAGCCCACTTGCAACTTGGAAGCGAGGGACTTGGAGCCGGCAACCGTCCGGAGCGCGCACGGCAAGCCGCTATGGACACCATAGACAAGATTAAAAGCATGCTCAACGATGGCACGAAAATGACATTCATAACGGCCGGAATGGGTGGTGGCACAGGCACAGGCGCCGCACCGGTCATCGCACAAGTGAGCAAGGACATGGGCATTCTCACCGTTGGCATCGTGACCATTCCCTTCCGTTTCGAAGGATTCAAGAAGATTAACCAAGCCCTCGACGGCGTTGAGGAAATGGCTAAGCATGTCGACGCGTTGCTCGTGATAAACAATGAGCGCCTTCGCCAAATATACCCGGAACTTCCGCTTGTCGATGCCTTCGGCAAGGCCGACGACACCCTTAGCGTGGCAGCGAAGAGCATTGCAGAGATAATAACCACCCACGGACTTATCAACCTCGACTTCAACGATGTAAAGACCGTGTTGAAAGACGGTGGCGTGGCCATCATGAGCACTGGCTACGGCGAGGGTGAGGAACGCGTGAAGAAGGCCATCGAGGACGCGCTCAACTCACCACTGCTCAACGACAACAACGTGTTCAACTCCAAGAAAATACTGCTGTCCATCGGCTTCTCAAGCGAGAAGAAGGAGAACCAGGGCTTCATGATGGAGGAGATGAACTATGTCAACGACTTCATGGAGAAATTTGGCGAGGACTTCGAAATCAAGTGGGGCGTTTCCATCAACCCGGACTTGGGCAAGAAAGTGAAAGTTACTATTCTCGCCACTGGATTCGGCATTGAGGATGTCGAGCCAGACGAAGAGAGAAGACGTCGCGACAAAGAGCGCAAAAAGCGCAACCAAGAAGACGAGGACATAAAAATAAAGCGCGAGGAGAGAATGAACCATTATTATGGTCCAGATGGCAACAACTCGCTTCGCAAGCGCCGCCCGAACGTATATATCTTCCAGCCCGAGGACCTCGACAACGACGACGTTATCCTCGCCGTGGAAAGCTCACCCACCTACAAGCGCACGTCGCAAAACCTGGATGACATCAGGAAACAGAGCTGCACCGACACGGGTGAGGAAAAGGCGGAAGACAAGGGCAACGCAGAACCCTGCGTGATAAGCTTCGCGTAAAGGCGAGCCTTGCTTCGCAGGCCAAAACCTGCGCAAACATTGCTGATATTATTCAGGCAAAAGCAAGTTTTCAAAAAGACTTTATAAATTCAATGCGAGAATTTAACGACAATAGGGACAATAGAGGCAACAACTACGATGATTGCCTTTTTTGTCCCTATTGTCTTTTATTTATCGAATAATTCTGTTTAGTTAGTTAACTATCAAGAAATCATGGAAACAATTTTCGATCAGGTTAGTAAAGGCATCCGTGAGGCCATGAAAGCTCACGACAAGGCGCGCCTTGAGGCACTGCGCAACGCCAAGAAGGTGTTTCTTGAGGCGAAGACGGCTCCAGGAGCCAACGACACCTTGCCAGACGACAAGGCAATGAAGATTCTCCAGAAGCTCGTGAAGCAAGGAGAGGAAAGCGCCGACATCTACACCAAGGCCAACCGCCCCGAATTGGCTGAAGGCGAACTGGCACAAGTCAACGTCTACAAGGAATTCTTGCCAAAGCCGCTCTCCGACGATGAGATTGAAGCCAAGGTGAAGGAAATAATAGCACAGACCGGAGCTGCCGGGATGAAAGACATGGGCAAGGTCATGGGAATGGCCACAAAGCAGATGGCCGGCAAGGCCGACGGAAAGGTCATCTCCACAATAGTGAAGAAACTACTGGCATAGTCAGAAAAGTTCCCTCAACACCTTCAACGACCGCAACTCCGGAAAGTTTGGCACGTGAAGGCGGTAATATGTCATGATGACGTCAAGGCAACGGTTGCGCTCTTCCCTGTTCATGCGGAAAAGGCGCATGTTGTCGAAGTTCATTCGCGTAAGAAGCAATATGCGGCGCGCCTGCTCCGGCACGAGATAGTCGGGATGAGACGGGCAATTCATGGTGAAGCTGCCATCGCGCAAATCGAACCACGCGCCATCACGATAACCCTCAAGGTTGGGATAGAAACCAACGAAGAGTGACGCATGAATCATAAAGACAAGATGGAAATTGGCGAAATCGTCCACGGCATTGTCGAGCCACAGCAAGCTTTTCTCCGTGAACGCCTCAAGCTGTTTTCCATCTTGTTCGCCTTTAGAGGCATACACCAGAAATTCAGCCAAGAACAAGCCAATGGACAGCTTATAGGCGTCAAAGGGTATTGACACGAATGGGCACGACATGCGCACGTCTCTCAGGCGCTGCAACTCCACGGTCGGACGATAGTCGAAAACAATATCAAGCAACGTCAGCGGCTGAAAAAGCTGCTTTTTTATCTTCCCCCGGTTCGTCTTGGACAAACCACACGCAAACGACACCCTGCCAACGCCAGCCGTCAGCATGTCAACAATCATCCTTGAGTCACCATATCTTACGGTGCGCAGCACTATAGCCTTGGTCTTTACTTCCATTTGTGTGGCAAATATAAGAAAAATCAAGCATTTAGAGAAAATAATCAAAGGAAAATTTTGCCGCATGATAAAAAAGCAGTAACTTTGCACCCGCTAATTAAGAGCGATGGTCCATTCGTCTATCGGTTAGGACGAGAGATTTTCATTCTCTAAAGAGCAGTTCGACTCTGCTATGGACTACTACCCTTTTGGCAACATCACAAAGAAATAATAAAGAACAAAGATAAAGATGGCAAATCACAAATCGTCAATCAAGAGGATCCGTCAGACGAAGGTCCGCACTTTACACAACAAATACTATGCGAAGACGATGCGCAACGCCGTGCGCAAGCTCCGCGCTACAACTGACAAGGACGAGGCTGTTAAGCTCTATCCTTCAGTTCAGAAGATGCTCGACAAGTTGGCAAACACCAACATCATCCACGCAAACAAGGCCGCTAACTTGAAATCAAGTCTTGCTGCCCACATCGTCAAGCTGGGCTAAGCCTCTGCTTGCATAAAGAAAGGAAAAACTATTAAGCCGCTTCTCCTCAAAGGAAAAGCGGCTTCTTTTTGTTTATTTTTGTCATGTTTTATTAGCTTGATTATCTTTTTTTTAGTACCTTTGCAAGGTAAAACAAGCTCATAGAAATGGCAGAGAATCAACATCCTGAAGATAATTATTCAGCCTCCAACATCCAAGTTTTGGAAGGCTTGGAAGCCGTGCGCAAACGTCCGGCAATGTACATCGGTGACATATCCGAGAAGGGACTCCACCACCTCATCAACGAGACGGTGGACAACTGTATCGACGAGGCCATGGCAGGCTACTGCACTGATGTGGAAGTGACCCTTAACGCCGACGGAAGCTGCACCGTAGAGGACAACGGTCGAGGAATACCGGTCGACGAGCACAAGAAGCTCCACAAGTCGGCCCTTGAGGTGGTCATGACCGTGCTGCACGCCGGCGGCAAGTTCGACAAGAACTCATACAAGGTTTCCGGTGGTCTCCACGGCGTGGGCGTGAGCTGCGTCAACGCGCTCTCCACGCACATGATGTCACAGGTCTATCGCGACGGCCACATCTATCAGCAGGAATACGAGAAGGGAAAGCCTCTATATCCAGTAAAGGTCATCGGCGAGACTACCAAGCGTGGCACGCGCCAGCAGTTCTGGCCAGACCCCGCCATCTTCTCGACCACCACATTCCAGTGGGACATTGTCTCACGCCGCATGCGTGAGCTCGCCTACTTGAACGCGGGCATCAAGATAACGCTCACCGACCTCCGCCCCGACCCCGAGACTGGCAAGACACGCCAAGAGGTGTTCCATGCCAAGGACGGACTCAAGGAATTTGTGAGATACATCGACCGTCACCGCCAGCACTTGTTCGACGACGTGATATATCTCAAGACTGAAAAGCAAAACGTGCCTATCGAGATTGCGATAATGTACAATACCGATTACTCGGAAAACTTGCACTCCTATGTCAACAACATCAATACCATAGAGGGTGGCACGCACGTCACGGGATTCCGCATGGCCCTTACGCGCGTATTGAAAAACTACGCCGACACCGACCCACTGATAAAGAAACAAATAGAGAAGGCGAAGATTGAGGTTGCCGGAGAAGACTTCCGCGAAGGCCTCACTGCCGTGATAAGCGTAAAGGTGGCCGAGCCGCAGTTTGAGGGCCAGACCAAGACCAAGCTTGGCAACAGCGAGGTGTCTGGCGCCGTGAACCAGGCCGTAGGCGAAGCCCTTACCGACTATCTCGAAGAGCATCCCGACGAGGCTCACAAGATTTGCGAGAAAGTCATCCTCGCGGCCACGGCACGTATCGCCGCGCGCAAGGCGCGCGAGAGCGTGCAGCGCAAGACCGTAATGGGCGGCAGCGGACTGCCAGGCAAGCTGGCCGACTGCTCCAACAAGGATCCTAAAGACTGCGAGATATTCCTCGTCGAGGGTGACTCCGCAGGAGGTTCGGCAAAGCAAGGCCGCGACCGCTACACGCAGGCCATACTGCCATTGAGAGGAAAAATACTCAACGTGGAGAAGGTGCAGTGGCACCGCGTGTTCGAGGCTGAGTCGGTGATGAACATCATCCAGAGCATTGGCGTGCGCTTCGGAGTGGAAGGCGAGGACGACCGCGAGGCCAACATCGACAAGCTGCGCTACGACAAGATCATCATCATGACCGATGCCGATGTCGATGGCTCACACATCGACACGCTCATCATGACGCTCTTCTTCCGCTTCATGCCAAAGGTCATCGAGGAAGGACATCTCTACATTGCCACTCCCCCACTCTACAAGTGCACTTACAAGAACAAGGTGTCGCAGTATTGCTACAACGACCAACAGCGCCAGGCGTTCCTCGACAAGTATGGCAACGGTCAGGAAGGCACGAGCATCCACACGCAGCGATACAAAGGTTTGGGCGAGATGAACCCGAGCCAGCTGTGGGAGACCACTATGGACCCGAAGACCAGGCTCCTGAAGCAGGTCACTATCGAGAACGCCGCACAAGCCGACGAGATATTCTCCATGCTCATGGGCGACGACGTGGAGCCGCGCCGAGAGTTCATAGAGGAGAATGCCGCTTACGCCAACATCGACGCTTAATAAGCTCGGCAAGAGAAGAAGAAATGTAAAACTGTGGGCGCAGAACGTGCGCCCGCATATCAACAAGGGAAGGTTTAAGATGGAATCAGGCACCAAAAGGAAGAACGGTTTTGTTCGATGGGTCGCCATCTTAAACCTTCTCTTTTTATTTGCCTTGTGCCAATCCGCGGCCATGGCCTCCGACTTCAACACGCCGTGGATATTCGCGCGCCAAACCTGTAGCCAATCGCGCGTGTTTTTCCGCAAGACCTTCCTCTCGCAAGGCATGCCTCAACAAGCGAAGCTCACCATTGCCACTTCGGGTTATTGCAAGGTGTATGTCAACGAGTGCAAGATAGGCACAGCGCCTTACCTGCCCCTGCGACAAGACAACGACACCGACGCCGTAAGCATGACGTTCGACGTCACGCCGTACATGAGGGCCGACAGCAACGTCGTGGCTGTACTCTATTCGCCTTTGCCCGAACAGGCCACGAAAACAGAAAGGCAGATAGCCATAAGCCTTTACGGCATCGACCGCGACAAGCGCCGTTTCAGCGTGAGCACAGACGCGTCGTGGCTCTGCCGCGAATCTTATTCCAGGGTAACGCCCGACGGCATTGAGATAATAGACGGCAGGAGGCGCGACGCGCAATGGAAGGCCGCGACCATCTACGACAACGCGCTATGGCTGCACGCCGAGGAAGCCAACGACACAGCCACTACGAGATATTCCAAAGACGCCCATCTGCCAAGGATTACCCATGTTCGCGCATGGCCGGGAGACAGCATCCACGGCAACCTCATAGCGCCTGCCCACGCCTTCTATGGCTTTTTCCGGGCTACGCTGAGAGGGACAAGAAGGGGCAAGAAGATAAGGCTCGGCAACGTTGTCTACATCTGCGATGGCAGGTTAGACGAACAGGCCTTCCCCGAATTCGGGGCCAGATACACAAGAGGCATAAGCGTCTCGGGCAAGCCAAGCAGAATAACCACGCTTGAGATGATAAGCATAGGTAAACAGAACCCATCATTTTATCACTGACACACTGACAATGAACATGAAAAGCGAAATGCAGTCTATCACGATAGAGAGCGTTAAACAAGTCGCCACTTGCCTGTGCCTTGACAACGACCTGGCGCTCATCGACGAGTGCCATTCCATCATTTTCCCCACCGAGGCAAAGCGTCTCGAGTGTTTCGCGTTCGCCTTTTGCGACAAGGGTTGCGTGAAATACAATATCGACACCATTCCGCAAACCGTGACAGCGGGGAACTGCATCATCGTGAGTGCCGGGCAGGTGATCGACGACGTATGGATAAGCGACGACTACGAGGGCCGCGTGGTCTTCATCTCGCAACGCTATGTGCAGGAAGTACTCACGGGCATGCACGGCCTGTCGTCCATATTCTTGTTCTCGCGCCTTCACCCGGTGTTCGGCATGAGCCGCGAAGAGGCACGCAACATCCTGAGCTTCTACCTGCTCATAAGGCAGAAGATAAGCGAGACTGACCACAGGTTCCGCCGCGACACGGTGAAAGCGCTTATCCAAGCTTTCCTCTACGATGCCGGCAACATCTTCTGGAACGTGTACGACGCCGAGGAGGCCAAGAGCACGCGCAACGAGGAAATCTTCATGCACTTCATAGGCTTGGTGGAAAAGCATTTCAAGGTTGAGCGACGCGTCACGTGGTACGCCTTGCAGTTGCACATGACGCCCAAGCACCTTTCAGAGACCATAAAGAAAGTGAGCCGGCAAACGCCTGGCGAGTGGATAGACAACTATGTCATGCTCGAGCTGCGTGTATTGCTCAGAAACAGCACGTTGTCGATAAAGGAGATATCAGAGAGAATGCACTTCCCCAACCAGAGCTTCCTGGGTAAATATTTCAAGCAGCACACGGGTGTGTCGCCCAAGGAATATCGCAACGATTTGTAAAATACAATTAACCAAAAAATCGATTCTCAGAAGCCCTTTTGTAAAGATATTTGCTTCGCGACATCTTCCAGTTCCTTGTACCAATCCTCGCCGAAACGCTGTATGAGAGGGGCCTTGAGAAACTGGTAGACCCTCATGCCCAACTTTCGGCCAAGCGCCACCGCGTCGCTGCACACGTCCCAGCGGTTGTAGTTGATGCCCACGAGACCCATATTGAATTTCTTTTCCCTTATGGGGTACAACGCGCACGAGATGGGCTTGCACCACTTGATGCGTCCTTCGCGGAAAGCACGCTCAAAGGCGCACAGGCAGCAGCCCGATATGGTAGACCCGTCGTTGAAGTCCTTGATGTCGTGATAGCAAGTGAACACGCAGTCTTTCCTGCCCACTATGCTCGTCACCAAGTCGCCGTCGTTGTCGGTATAGGCCACGCCCTGCTTGTCTATCACGCTTTGCGCCGAGGCCGAGAGGTCGTCCCACACGGCATCGAGATTGTCTTCCATGGCGGCTATCTCGTCCAACGTGACGGGCGCGCCAGCGTCGCCCTCAATGCAGCACACGCCCTTGCACTTGGAAAGGTCGCAGCAAAAACACTCGGTGATGATGTCGGGCGACACCAGCACGTTGCCTATCTGTAAAATGTGAAGTTCTTTCATCGTTACCAGTCTATTTCCGTCTCGCCGTTTGCCTTCAGATACTCGTTGCACCTTGAGAACTGGTGCTGCCCGAACCATCCGCCGCGGTTGGCGGAGAGCGGAGAGGGATGCACCGACTCAAGTATGAGGTTCCTGTCCTGGTCTATGAAGCCGCGCTTGCTCCGCGCGAAGCCTCCCCAAAGCATGTAGACTATATGTTCCCTGTGGGCCGACAACGCCTTGATGGCGGCATCGGTGAAGAAGCTCCAGCCCAGCCGCTGATGGCTGTTGGCAAGGTGCGCCCTCACGGTGAGCGTGGCGTTGAGCAGCAAGACGCCCTGGCGGGCCCAGCGCGTCAAGTCGCCATTGGCGGGCACGGGCTTGCCCAGGTCGTCGTGAATCTCCTTGAAGATGTTGACAAGCGACGGCGGCATAGTCACTCCCGTCGGCACCGAGAAGCTAAGGCCCATGGCCTGGCCTGGCTCATGGTAAGGGTCTTGCCCTATGATCACGACCTTCACCTTGTCGAAAGGGGTCAGGTTGAAGGCGTTGAATATGAGGTTGCCGGGAGGGTAACAAGCAGTCTGCTTGTATTCCTGCCTCACGGCGTCGGTGAGTTGCTTGAAGTAGGCCGTGTCAAACTCCGGCTGCAAATGCTCCTTCCACGATGGTTCTATCTGTACGTTCATAAGCGTGATTGTTAGCGTGTCTTGGCAAAGAAATCGGCGGCATAGCGGCCCATCTCCTTGTAGCCTGCCGCGTTGGGGTGCAGGCGGTCGGCAAGGCAGAGACCCTTGCGTAGGGCGGTCGGCTTCTTGGGGTCGCGCATCAAGGCGTCGAAGTCGAGGAAGCCGTCGGCCACCTTTTGCGTCCTTATCCACGCGTTCACTATGCGGCGGCCTTCCTCATGGTCGGCACTGTAATAGCCACTGCCCTGCATGGGCGTTATCGTGGCGAGGTAGACCCTCTTGCGCTTCTGGTGGCACTTCTCTATCATGTTCCTGTATTCCATGATGAGGTTATAAGCCGTGGCCACTCCGTAGCGGGTGGTGCCAAGGTCGTTGATGCCCTCGAAAATCACCACGTCGGTAATGCCGTGCTGCTCCATTATGTCTCGGCCGAAACGCTTTTTAGCCGCCTCGCCGTAGCCACTGTAAGTCAGCACGCGGTTATTGCCTATGCCAAGGTTTAGCACTCCCCATTGCAGGGCTTTGTTCTTCTTGTTCTCGGCTCTCAGCTTCTCTTCCTCGCGCTGCCGGTATGGGCCGTTGAGCCAATAGCTCATCTCGTCGGGCCAACGGTTCTGGTGGTCTGTGGTCGAGCCTTTGCCGTCGGTTATGCTGTTGCCTATTATGGCTATGCCGCGCACGTTGTTTGTCAGCACCTCAAGGGCGGCTATGTTGAACCATTTCTCATACCTGAACGCCCGGGAGAAGTCGGCCTCCGGCGTGGTCGCGCCTTTCAGGATGTAGCTCGTGGTGCGCGAGCCCATGTGCACGGTGGGCGACTTGGGTGCCGTCTGGTAGTTGAGCGTTATGGCTACCTTCTCCAGGGGCTTGATGTCAAACGCCAACGCGTCGGAGAAGAGGCTCTTGCCTGGCTGAATGGTGACGCCATCCTTTCCGCCGAACTTGAAATACCTTGCCGTCTTGGAGTCTACGCGTGAGGAGTCGAGCGAGTGGGCTATGTAGACGCCGCGAAGCACCACGGGCTCAGCTGAGAAGATGTTGCTCAATTGCAGACGGATGACCTTGCCGCCTGCCGAGACTTTCACTATCTGCCTCACCGAGCGGTCGCTCATCTGGTTGTTGTAAGGCATGAACGCCTTTACGGGCACTTGCATCGCCGTGGCCCATGTCCCCTTCCACTCGCCTATCACGGTGCCAAAACCGACGGGATGCCACGCCTTGGCGTAAAAAGGCAAGCACAACAAAAGAAAAAGCAGCAATTTGCGCGTCATAACGTTTGCAAAGTTACTGCTTTTCCAATAATATAATAGCAAAAAACGCCTTATTTCTTACTTGGCTATCTTCTTTCCGCCCACAATGTATATGCCATGGGGAAGCGCGCGCAAGTCGTAGCCCACTCGCCTGCCGTCGAGGGTGTAGACGGCTTGTGCGGCCTTGCCATCCGCATGGCGCACGCCGCTGATGCCAGTGGTGGACGCCTTCGGCTTCTCGCGCTTCACCATCACGTCGTCGAGGAAGAAACGTTTCCCTGGCATGAAAGTGATGGTGCATCTTCCCGATCCCTTCACGCGCAGGCTGTAAGTGGTCCACTCGCCTTTCTTCATAGTGAGGTTGCCGTTGTCCAAGAGCTTCGCGTCAGTGCCGCTCACGCTGACGTCAAGGCCTGTACCCTCGGCTTTGGTATTCCAGCCTGCAGCGCGAAACGATATCACGGCCGTGTCGCCCTGAAGGGTGAACGCAGGGGAAACCACCCACCCAGAGATTGGTTGACTCGAATCTCCGAACCTCGCGCACTTGTTGGCCCCATACATGTAATTGCCAGGAAGACCGTCTATGTGCTTCCAGCCATCGTTGTCTGGCTCGAAAACCGAAAATGCTATGTTGCCACGGAACTTGCCGTCGTTGCCGCCCGTTCCGGCGCACTTGTCGAAGGTTTCCTTGAACAAAATGGAGTCATTGGTTCCCGTGGCATTGCCATCCGCCCAGCCGAACGAGAACGCCACGGTGCCGTCGGCGTTTTGCGTGATGCCGTAGACGCGGCAGTGCATGAGATAGGTGCCGTCGGCGTTGGCGTTCCACACCGTGGCGGCTGGCTGGGAGCTATCGGTCAGGCTGTCGAGGCTGGCGTAAGGGTAAGTGGCATTATTGTCGTCATCCTCAATGTTGTTGGCATGGAAGATGGTTATGCGCTGGTGGTCGTTGTATGATGGCGTGTAGCTGCCTTCGGGATAATATCCTCCGTTGGTGGTGTTTACGGCGTTCCATTCCCAAATGTCCTTGTCGTAGTCTACGCGCTCTATCAGCAGCCCGCTGCCGGGCAGATATTTGTCGAAACCGCTCTGCTGCCTGTTCTCAAGTATGTAATACTCGTTGCGGTTGCCTTTGTTGTATATGATGTAGGTCTGGCCCATGTCGGCGAGTCGCTCCATGCCGTTTACCGTCATAGGCTTGTCAAGCTCAATGGGCGTGGTCCATCCGCACACCATCTTCTCATAGCCAGAATAGCCGGCGGGCACGTAGCCGTCGCCGTTGTAGGAGCCATAATCCATCAAATCCCACGACCCCATGCCGAAGTTGTTGCCGTCGCTCGCCGTGTCATACATGTCGGGGAAGCCCATGCAGTGGGAGAACTCGTGGCAGAACGTGCCTATGCCCGACAGGGTCTTGTCGCCGTTTAGCTCCGAGGCGCAGGCGTAAGTGTTTATCGTCACGCCGTCGAGGGTCAGCTGCTCCTTATAGTTGGCAAGGTTGTCCATGTGTGGCCAGATGAGGCTGGGCTTGTTGGCCGTGTCGTGCTCGCCGTTGCCGGCATACACCACGAACACCTCCTCCACCTCGCCGTCGCCGTCCCAGTCGTATTTTGAGAAGTCCACGCTTCCGTCTACCGCCTGGCAAGCCTCCTTCACCATCTCCTTGGGCCGCTTGTCGTAGCCGTCATCGTCGTTCTGGCCATAATAGCTGTAGCGATGCGGGAGGGTCACGGGGCCGGCGACATCGAAGTCGAGAAGAAACTGTCCGCCGCTCTGAGCCTTGAAGTAGTCGCTTATGGAGCCTTTGAAGTTGTTTTCGCCATAGTTCGCCTCGTTGGCTATGCGGGAATATAGCGTTTGCGTCGGGCCAAACTTCGACGTGTTGAACTTCGAGTCGGCAAAGTTCACGAGGATGATAAGCCCATGTCGCTGACCTTGAAACTTGCCCGTGATGCCGTTTGTGGCTATGCGCTGGCTTGCCTTCTTGGCGTTGGCGCGTCGGGCGGCCTGCCGCCTCGCCGCCATCCGGCTTCTCGCCTTGGACATCAGCTCTTGTGGCACCACGGCCTTGCCCTTGCCCAGGCTGTCGACATCGAAGCAGCTGCCGTCTTCGGCTTGCCACCAGTGGGCATGCTCGTCACCGCAAAGACGCGCCTTTACAGTCAAGCCATTGCTTAGCGTTACCGTTCGCCACACTCCGCGCTTGGCCGGCACGGAGCGTGAAGGGCAGGTAAAGGCCAGCAAGGCGACAATGAGCGACAGTCGGAAGATAATGGTTCGGAAATGGATGTGTGCATGATTCATGGCAGTGTGTGTTGTCAAGCGTTATGGTTTTCATGGGAGGGAAGGTCGCGTCATGCTTTCCGCTTGCCGTCTCGACGGTTTATGACGTATAGTCCGGCAAGGATCATCACGCTGCCCAAGGCCGCCATCCACGTGAGCCGCTCGCCGAGGACCAACGCGCCAGCCACGGTGGTGGAGATGGGGTTCAGGTAAACATAATTGCTCACGGCCAAGGCGCCGGCTTTCTTGCTCACCCAGCTCCAAAGGGCGAAACAGGCGAAACTCGCCACCATGCCAAGGAAAAGCAGGTTGCCCAGCACGGCGGGATGGAGCACCTCGCGCAGGGGGAAATCCCATGGCCAGATAATGTAATAGGGAAGAACGGTGAGCAACCCGTAGAAAAACACCTTTCGTGTGATGAACACGCTGCCATAACTATTGAGCCGCCTGAGCAGCAAGGTGTAGACGGCCCAACAGAGCGACGCCACGAGGGCAAGCGTGTCGCCAAGGGGATTGAGCCTGAGGATTATCTGACCATTGAAGATGACCAACGCCAAACCAGCCACCGACAACAAGCTGCCGCAGATGAGACTGCCCGTGGCCTTCATATCCTTGCAAAGGGCAAGGGCGATGAGCGTAGCAAACAAGGGCGCGGAGCACACTATGAACGACACGTTGGTGACATAGCCTATCTTCACGGCCATGTTCTCGGCCACGAAATAGAGCGAGCCGCCCGTGATGCCGAGAAGGGCGAGCGTCAACTCGTCTTTCCATGACTTGGCGAAGAGCCTGCGGGGGAAGAATATCCAAATGCAGACATAGGCAAGCAGGAAGCGAAGCGTGAAAATCTCGTGGGCCTGCAAGCCGTGATTGAGAAGCACCTTGGAGTTGACAAACGTCACGCCCCACAGCAAGACCACAACGATGGCTATGAGATGATAATGCCAAGTCTTACTCATGTTTCCACTCCTCAATGCACCTCTTCTCAAGCGAGAAGTTCACGCCCACCTTTATGAGTCTTCTGCTGTCGAGCGCGAAGGGCTTGGCATAGCCTTTCTCGTCAATTTGTCTCAACGCGTCGGCGGCGCTGCCGTCGAGCTTGAACTCGAAGATGTAAACATAGTCCTTGGTCTTCACCGTCATGTCCATGCGGCCATCGCTCGTCTCGCGCTCCACCTCAGTGTAGAAACCGAGCATGCGCGAGATGAGGTAGAAGGCGTTTTGGAAATAAAGCTCGCTGTCGCCAACCACCTTGTAGTCGGTATCGGCAAGCATGGTCGCCATACGGCGCATGAAGTCATCCACATGGCCCTGACGAAGTTCACGGATGAAATTGCCTATGAAAAAGGCAGAATCGCCTTGCTTCACATTGGTATAGAAAGGAAGCAGATAGTCTGCGAAGCCTTCCTCCACTTCCTTGTTTGGGAAGCCTAATGTGTAGAAGCCGAATTCGGGGTCGTAAGACTTTATCGTGAGATAGCCGCTCTGGTAAATAAGCGGTATTGGATTCTTCGACATGGAATCAATACTGTTGAGAAAGTCGCCCGTCACCTGCTCCTGGGTAAGGTCGGGCAAGGGATAATTGTCTTGCTTCATGACCTCTACGAGATATGACGGCGTGCCTGTCTCAAACCAGTAACGCCCGAATTTCTGCCGGCTAAGCGTATTAAGCAAACTGAAGGGGTTGTACACCCCTTTTCCATTCTCTACGAAATGGTAACCATCGTAATATTTCTCAAGCCTGTACAAAGCTTCCTCACAACTAATGTTATAGCTCTTAGCAAGCTCTTGGACAGATTTTTCAAAATAGCGATGGATCTCATCTTCAGTAATGCCACAGATAGTTTGGTAACGTTCATCCATCGACAGGTCGATGAGGTTGTTAAGGTCGGAGAACACGCTCACCTTGCCAAACTTGGTCACGCCCGTCAGCAAGGCGAACTTGATGCAGCCGTCCATCGACTTCAGCACGCCGTAGAAAGCCTTCAGTGTCGACCTGAAGCTGTCCTGCAACTCGGGATGGTCTATCGTGGCAAGCAAGGGCTTGTCGTACTCGTCAACCAATATCACGACGCGCTTGCCTGTCTTCTTGTAGGCTTGGCCTATGACATACTCAAATCGCTGCCCAGCCTCGTGAAGCGAAGGCAACGTGCCATACTGACGCTCCAAGGGCGTGAGAAAGGAGTCAAGCTTCTCATAGAGCGATGCCTCCGTCTTGTATTCCCCCACGTTGAGGTCGAGATGGAATATGAGGTATTCGGTCCAGTCTTTCTCAAGCTGCTCAATGGCAAGCCCCTTGAACAGTTCCTTTTTGCCGGAGAGATACGCCTCCAAGGTGGAGATGAGCAGGCTCTTGCCGAACCGGCGCGGACGGCTAAGGAAATAATATCGCCCCTCATCGACCAAACGGTATATCAACGCGGTCTTGTCCACGTAGACGTAACCGTCGTTGCGGAGGCTCTCAAAGTTTTGTATGCCTATGGGATATTTCATCTCTGTGTGTCTTTTTCCTTTTCCGCTTCGAAGATACGAAGAAATCGGCATTCAAGCAAACTTGACAGCGGAAAAATGGAAAAATAAGTTCGCGGTTTATGCATTATGGATTTTTCGCGTGTTTTTTCACCAACGAATCGTAATTCCCATTACGGTAATGGCGATTACGATTCCACAAGCTAACACGACAAGGCATGTAAAGATAAACACAAAGAGAGGCAAGCCTCATGGGTTTGCCTCTCTTTGTGTATTTATGGTGTAAGTGTCAATCTGATCAATTCGCGAACTTCACGTCGCGGATGAAGTCGGTGCCAATGCCGAACGAGCCTGCGCTCACGTTGTGGTTCCAAGGCAACACGAACATGTTCTCGGAAGCCAGATAGCCACCGAAGTTGTTTTTGTTGTCTTCGCCTGTGTATTTCGCGGGATCATTGGTGCCAGCTGCCCAAGCGTAGCTCACCATGCCATAGGTGCCATACTCGAATCCTGCTTGCGCGCTGGTCTGCTTGCCACCGTTGGAGGCGCACTGCGTGAACTTCTGCTTTTCACCGGTTTCCTTGTTCCACTTGAAGTAGAAGTGGTATCCGGCAACATCGCCCATAGGCTCCAACATGCTCTTTATGCGATAGACGTCGAGAGCGGGCGAGTACTCGATGGTCACAGGCCACTGCGCTTCGGCGAAGAACGTCTCGTCGTAAGTACCTGTAGCGAAAGGCTCATAGTCTTCCTTCACCACTTCCACCTTGTAGGTGTTCACCTCGCCGTTCTTCTGCATGTAAGAGTTGGTATAGCTCTCGGGAACGCGGAGCACGAAATCATAATCGGTGTTAAGGCTCATGTCGGCGACTGGTGTCACCGTGATTGTGGCCAACGAGTCGCCAGCGGCGAAGTTGGCCGTCTCGGGCACGTTCCAGCCCTCTGGCACGATCAGCTTCTCCAATGGCACGCTGAGGGTGCCCTGGGTGGTGTGGCGGTTGAGCACCACGTCGAATGAGGTGGCAGTCTTTTCCATCACGGGGTTGGAATAGGTCAGGAACGTCACGTTGTTCTCGCCAGCGGGCTCTCCTGCCTTGTAGTCATCGTCGTCGCTGCAAGCCGAGAAGGCGAACGCGCCGACAAGCATCGCGCCAATGACAAATAATTTATCTATTCTCATGATTAGTCTTATTTGAATGTGTGTTTACTGTGTTATTAGTCGGTCACGCCGTCGCGCAGGTTGCCGTTCTGGCCAGCCACGGGCAATGAGCCGCCCTCGTTGTCCACGATGCTGAGGTTGTTGTTCTTCTCGCTCTGTGGGAAACGCATGTTGAGCCATCCGTCGTCTGCTGCCACGTTAAACTGGTAGGCGCTTGGCAAGTTGTTTGCCACGCCCTGGTGGAAGCGCACGATAGGCTTGCCCAGACGCTTGGCGTCGACGATGAAGAAGCCCTCACCCCAAAGCTCCACGCGGCGCTGGAACCAAATCTCGTCGGCCAGTGAGAGGCCGCGGCCATTGATGTCGTAGCTGGGGTCGCGATAGGTCTTCACGAAGTTGGTGAGTATCTCGCGAGCCTTGGCCTCGTTGCCGCTCTTGGCGTAGCCCTCGGCGGCGATGAGATACATCTCCTCGATACGCATCAAGGGGAAGTCGTTCATGTTTGTAGTGGCGCCCACGCCGTTCTTCATGCCGAACTTGATGTTGGTGTAAGGCTGGAAAGCAGCCTTGTTACCGTTCTGCAAAACGAAGTCTGCCATCTGGTCACCTTTGGCCACACGACCGTTGTCAGGGTCAGTCCATGAGAGGTTTGCCCAGTTGGGAGAATGCTTCTGGGCGTTAAGCCACCATCCCTTGCGCACGTCGGTAGCGGGAATCTTGTCGTAGAGCAGCTGGTTGATGACAGGGGCGTTGCCTGTGGCTGCGGCATAGCCGTCGCCAGAGAAGGCGCAGTTCCAAGCCGCAGAGCTTTGGTAGTTGCCATAGCCGGCGTTGTCTTGCGCGTCGGCCTCGGTGCGCAGCACAGCCCAAATCCAGGCATGGCCATCGCCCGATGTCGCGTCGTCGAAGCCAGGCACGCTGACCTCCTCGCGCGTGGCGGGGGTATAGCGACCGCTATTGATGACCTTCTCTGCATCGGCGGCGGCGTCAGCCCACTTGCCCATGGCGAGGTTGGCGCGAGCGCGAAGGCCGAGGGCCACGTCCACGTTGATGTATTGCTTGTTTGAGCGCTCTGCGCCGAGATTCTCCACGGCATAGTCGAGGTCGTTCATGATGACCTCATACACCTTCTTCACGGTGGCGCGAGGGTTGTGGGTAGCGTCAACGCTGTCGGAGAGCAATGGCACGCAAGGCTGGTCGGCGGCCTTCTCGTAGCCGAACTGGAAGTAAGGCGCCAGCATCATGTAGTCGTAGGCGCGAATGGTCTTTGCCGAAGCTATGAAGGTGATGGCCTTCTTGTCTTGCGTGTCGGCAGGATACGACGAAATCACCTGATTGGCCACACCCATCTGCTTGTAAGGAATGACGTAGCGGATGTAAGGGTTGGCGTAGTTGGCGTTGCGTGAAGACAAGTCGCCGCACACTGAGAACCAGTTGTAGTTGTTGTCGCCGCAAGCCACGTCGGCACCTTCAAGGTCGCCGCTGATAAGCGCCATCACGAGGCCGAAGTCGTCGGGGCGCTGGCCCTTGCCCTGGCCGCTGGTGCCGCCCTTGCCTATGTAGTTGAACATGCCGTCGTAGGTGGCCTTCACGCGGTCGGGGATGACCTCATTGGTCGCAAGACGCTGGTCGGCAGACAAATAGTTGTTTCCCTCATACTCTTGCTCGTTGAGGTCGTTGCACGCCGACAATGAGAGCATCGCGGCAGACGCCATGAGCAAGTATATCTTGTTTTTCTTCATTTGAGTATTTTTATTTTAGTGTCGCCCCTGCCCTGAAGCCTGGGCGACTTTTACGAACATCGTGTTTAGAATGTCAGCTGTATGCCGGCTGTGATTGAGCGCATCGCTGGATAACCGCCGCCACCGATGAGGGCTGCTCCAGAGGTGTAGCTGCCAACGCCCATGTAGGTGCGTGGGTCAAGACCCTTGCGCGCGCTGATGAGGAAGAGGTTCTCGGCCGTGACATACACGCGGATGTTGTTGATGTACATGCGCTGCACGAGCTGCTTGGGGAAGGTGTATCCCAACGACACGTTGTTGAGGTTGAGATAGTCGGAACTCGTCAGGTAAGTGTCAACAGCGGTCTGGCCCAGGGCGCCCGCGTCAGCGGCGAGTGTAGACAGCACGGGGATGTTGCTGTCAGGATTGGATATAGCGTCCCAACCCTTGAGCACGTCCTTGTGCAAGGTCATGCCACCGTTGGCCACCACGGTCATATACTGCTGGTACATGCCGTCGTAAACCTTGCCGCCAAGCTGGTAAGAGAACTGGAAGCCGAAGTCGAGCTGGCCGAAGTTCTCTGGTGTCCACGTGAGGTTGAAGCCGAAGCCACCATAAACAGACGCGTTGACATCGCCAAGGTCATACTGCGTGGCCGCAGTGGCATCGTTTGTGGTGGTCTGGCCAGTGACGTTGCCATCGGCATCGGTCACGTCCTTATAGAAGAGGGGCTGGCCGTTGGTTTTGTCCACGCCTGCCGACTTCAGCATGTAAGCCTCGTAAACGCTGCCGCCAATGCGGAGGATGCTGCTGCTGCCCTTGATGCCGTTCGCCTTGACGCTCGGGTCGAGGTCGGTAATCTTGTTCTTGAAGTGGGTGAGGTTGAGGTTGCCGCTCAACGTCAGGTTGCGGGTCTTGATGATGTCGCCATTGACGGTGAACTCAATGCCCTGGTTCACCATCTCGCCCACGTTGGCAGGATATGTTGCCACGGCAGAACCTGACGACAGAGGCAGGGTCTTCATGTAGAGCAGGTCGGTGGTCGTCTTGTGGAAGTAGTCGAAGCTACCGCTCAAGCGGTTGTTGAACAAGGCGAAGTCGGCGCCAACGTTCCACTCGCCGCTCTTCTCCCATGTCAGCTCGGAGTTGCCACGGAACACCTGGATGGAGCTGTAGCTGCCTTGCTCGCCGTCCTTGCCCTCGGTATAGGAAATCTTGTAGAAGTCTGACCAAGGATGGAAGCGGAAGTCGTCGCGGGCGAGGCCCTCGCCAGAGTCCATGTTGTCGTTACCCTGCACGCCATAGCTCAGCTTGAGCTTCAAGAGGTTCACCCAGTCGGCCTTGAACCACTTTTCCTTGTTGATTTGCCATCCGGCCGATGCCGACCAGAACGTACCCCAACGATGACCGGGGGCGAAGATGGAGCTGCCGTCGCGGCGGAGAGACACCTCGCCGAAGTAGCGCTCATCGTAGTTGTAGTCTGCGCGGAAGAAGTAGCCGTCGCGCACCAAGTGGTCGGTGTATGAGTTAGTGTTCATGTTGGCACGGCCATAGGCGTTGCCAAGCTCACCGATGAACGGATCGAAGAGGTGGTCGTTTTGCCCGTAGAGCACCGACTCCTTATAATAATAGTGCTCGTAACCAGCAAGGAGGTTCACGGCATGCTTGTCAAACTGCTTGTCGTAGTTGGCGGTATAAATCTGGTTGGTCGAGAAGTTGCGAGTGGTTTCTACAAAAGCCATACCATCCACGCTTGAGTTTGTGGAGAAACGGCTGTAGAGGTAGTTGTACTGGCCCGTGCGGTTGAACATGGTGAAGTTGGCGGCGAGGTTCAAACCCTCAACCGGCGTGATGGTCATCACCCAGTTGCCACGGAACTGGTCGAAGTCGGCGTTCTTCTTGTCATACTCGTTGTTGGCCATGGCGTTACCCGAGATGGCAGGACGCTTGAAGTTGGTCTGGTTCATGTCGAACGTTGGGCCGCCAATCTCGTTCTTCACGATGTTGCCGTCGGCGTCGCGCACATACATTGGATAGATAGGCGCAATCTTGTTGGCCATGTCGTAGAGGTTGCCGCTCGATCCATACGTGTCAGCGTCAAACGCAGGACGCTGGGTCTTGATGTGAGTGTAGTCGAGGTTGGCTGCCATCTTGAGCCAGCTCTTGGCCTGATACTCCACGTTGCTGCGGGCTGTGAAACGCTCGAAGTTGGAGTTCTTCACCGAGCCACCGTCCTTGAGGTAGCTCAGGTTGTTGTAGTAAGACACCTTGTCGGAGCTGCCGTTCAAGCCGAGGTTGTACTCCTGGCGGAACGCCGAGTTGTTGATGGCCTTGTAATAATCGTCTGGCAAATAAGTGTACTTGCCGTCTGAATAGCCGAGCTTGGCGTTAGGGTTGAGCTTGAAGTTGGTGCCGATGAGGTTCTCGCCTGCCGGCAGGGTGTAGACCTTGTAGCCCAGGCCGCCGTTGTTGGCGTCGAAAAGGTTGTCGTTGGCGAAGTTGTAAGCCTCCTGCGCGGTAGACCCGTGATAATACTTTGAGTTATACATCGCCTTGAACCAAGTCTCGTAATACTGGCCAGGGTCGGTTATCACGTCGTAGCGTGGCACCTCACGATGGTTGGAGCCGAGCTTTGCGTCGAACGTGATGCGTGCCGCGCCTGTGCCACGGCTCTTCTTCGTGGTGATGATGACCACGCCGTTGGAGCCACGCGCGCCGTAGATGGCAGCCGAAGCCGCGTCTTTCAGCACCGTCATCTCCTGTATGTCGTTAGGGTTGATGGCTGCGATGTCGCCGTCGTAAGGCGCGCCGTCCACGATATAGAGAGGCTCGGTGCTCGCGCTCATTGAGCCGATACCGCGGATGCGGATCTTAGGCGTGGCGCCTGGCTCGCCGCTCTCGGTCTGGAGCTGCACGCCGGCCACGTTACCCGTCAGGGCCTGTGTGGCGTTTGAAACAATATGCTTGGAAATGTCGTCGGCCTTCATCTCGCCGGCAGCGCCCGTGAACGATGAACGCTTCTGTGTGCCATAAGCCACGACGACCACGTCGTCGAGGGTGTGCTGGTCGGCAATCAAGGTTATCCTGACATTTTGGCCAGCCTTCACGGTTTGCTCCTTCATGCCGAGGTAGCTCACCGTGAGCTTGGAATTGGCGGGGGCGGAGATGGAGAAGTGTCCATCAATGTCGGTCACGGCGCCCGTCTTGGTGCCATCGACCCTTACCGCCGCTCCCACGATTGGGTCACCGTTCTCGTCGATGACGGTACCGGAGACCGTGGACTGCGCCAGCGCTACTCCCGTCATCAGGAACAGGCCGGCTAAAAGCATCGTAAGTCTTTTTACCATAAAAACTCTCTGTTTTAAAATAATAATATATATTGTTGTTCTATTCTCTCTCTTCCCTGCCCCCGATATGCACGCACACCTCGGGGGCGGAGGTGGG